>CAZNDQ010000538.1:0-2506 GCA_964571825.1 uncultured Planctomycetales bacterium
CTGGGGCAGCTCGAAGCTCCGCGGTTGCTCCACCGAGTTGCCCTCCGGGAGATGCCAGAGCAGCGTGTCCAGCACCTCTCCGAGGGGCATCCGGTCCAACTCCAGGCGCCTCACCACCGAGGCCAGGCTCGCTTCCGCGCGGTGTTTCGCGACCCGGAGCAGGCGTGAGAGATCGGTGCCGTCGTGGGGATACGTCGCCATCCCCATCGTGAGCTCCAAGCCGCTGCCGTTGCCCCGACGACCATCGGGTTCGGCGCCGCGCTGGACCCGGCGTCGACAGATGTGCGCGCCGATGCCCCCGGTCTCCGGCAAGAGCAGATAGAACTCCCGCTCGTCGACCCGAGCCAGGACGTCCGTGTCCCGCACGGCGCCGAGAATGCGCTCGACACTCGCCACGCTGGGCGGGCCAGCCCCCACGTCTTCGGCGTTCACCGCAATCGTCGCCAGCGCCATCCAGGCCGTCATGAGCCAGCGACTCGTCCGCCTCATCTGCCGCGAATGCAAGGAGGTTGACCCCAACCCCGACCGCCGCCTCCTCGCCCTCGTCGGTCTCCGGGATCTCAATCTCCACGAGCATCCCATCTACCGCGGCCGCGGCTGCAAGGCCTGCAGCGGTACCGGCTACCGCGGACGCAAGGGCATCTTCGAAATGATGATCATGAATAACGAGCTGCGCGACCTCGCCTTCCGCCGCGCCACCGCCACCGAACTCCGCCGCGCCGCCAAGGCCTCCGGCATGCGAAATCTCCTCGCCGACGGAAAACTCAAGATCCTCAACGGCATCACCACCCCCAAGGAAGTCGCCCGCTTCGCTCAGGAAGAAGGCGTCGTCGTCGAGGAGGAGGAAACGGTCTGACCGCGCCCCGTGCGGCGCCGATCTACCCAGGGAAAACGGACCTATGGCCACCATTCACATTGATCGCATCCTCGAAACCTGCATCAAACGCGGCGCCGCCGACATCCATCTCGCCGTCGGACGCCCGCCCGTCCTCCGCCTCCACGGAGAACTGCGCAACCTTGAGACCAAGGTCCTCCAGCCCGAGGACACCACCGCCCTGATGAAGTCCATCACCCCCGACCGCAACCAGCAGGAAATCCAGGAAGAGGGCGGCACCGACTTCGGCTTCGCCTTCGGCGATCAGGGCCGCTTCCGCGTCTCCATCTTCCGCCAGAAGGGTAATCTCTCCCTCGTCCTGCGACTCATCCCGACGAAGTTCTTCACCTTCAACGAGATCGGCCTGCCCAGGATCATCCCCGCCCTCTGCCGCCGCCCCCGCGGCCTGTTCCTGGTCACCGGACCCACCGGCTCCGGCAAGACCACCACGCTCGCCTCGATGGTCAACTACATCAACAACACCTTCGATCGCCACATCGTCACCGTCGAGGACCCCATCGAGTACTACCACACGCACAAGAAGTCGCTCATCAACCAGCGCGAGGTCGGAGTCGACGTGCCCAGTTTCGCCGAGGCCCTCCGCCGCGTCCTCCGCATGGACCCCGACGTCATCCTCGTCGGCGAGCTGCGCGACCTCGAAACCATCGAAGCCGCCATCCGCGCCGCCGAGACCGGCCACCTGGTCTTCAGCACGCTCCACACCACCGGCTGTCAGGGGACCATCACCCGCATCATCGACGCCTTCCCCCCCAATCAGCAGGAGCAGGTCCGCGTCCAGCTCTCCACCTCGCTCATCGCCGTGCTTTCGCAGGCCCTCTGCCCGCGACTCAACGCCCCCGGCATGGTCGCCGCCTACGAGTTCATGGTCATCACCCCCGCCATCTCCAACCTCATCCGCGAGAACAAGACCTTCCGCATCAACTCCATGATCCAGACCGGCAAGAAGTTCGGCATGCAGCTCCTCGACGAGCACCTCTTCCAGCTCTTCCGCGACGGCGTCATCGCCCGCGTGGGCGCCATCGACAAGAGCAACAACCCCGGCGAAATGGCCGACAAGATCGAGGCCCACCGCCGCTCCATGCCGCCGGTGCCCGGTGCCGTCGGTGCCGACGACGACGAGTTCGACAAGATGCTCCGCGAAATGAAGTAACCGCACGCGGCGCCCGCCGCGGCGCCGACCAGACCGAGGCCACCTATGTCCGACCTGCTCAAAAAACTCCCCCCCATCGAACAGCTTCGCGGCCGGCCCCTCGGCCGCGTCCTCATCAAGATGGGCCGCGTCACCCGAACACAGGTTCACGAGGCCCTCGACCTCCAGAAGCAGAAGGGCGGACCCATCGGCCAGATCCTCCTCGAACTCGGCTACATCAACGACGAAGACCTCCAGCTCGCCCTCGCCGCCCAGGTCGGCATGGAACCCGTCAACCTCGATGACATCGACGTCGCCAAGGAGGTCATCAACCTCCTCACCGCCCAGATGGCCAACACCTACAACGTCATCCCCCTCGAGTTCGACGCGGCTCGCAACACCCTCGCCATCGCCCTCGCCTCCCCCGACAACTTCCAGGCCACCGACGACCTCAAGACCCTCATGGGCTTCCAGATCAAGGC
>CAZNDQ010000538.1:2516-3147 GCA_964571825.1 uncultured Planctomycetales bacterium
CATCTCCAACCCCGAACAGATCCGCCGCGCCCTCGACCGCTATTACCCCGAAGACGCCGGACAGTCCGTCGACGCCCTCATCAAGGAAATCTCCTCCGACGAGGACCTCAACAAGTTCATCGGCCGCGGCGAGAGCATCGACCTCGACGACCTCAAGGACATGGTTGAGTCGACGCCCGTCAAGAAACTGCTCAACCTCGTCCTCCTCCAGGCCATCCGCGACAAGGCCAGCGACATCCACTTCGAACCCTTCGAGACCGAGTACAAGCTCCGCTACCGCATCGACGGCGTCCTCTACGAAATGGTCCCCCCGCCCCGCCACATCGCCATGGCCATCTCCAGCCGCATCAAGGTCATGGCCAACCTCGACATCGCCGAACGCCGCGTGCCCCAGGACGGCCGCATCGAACTCACCGTCGGCGGAAATCCCATCGACCTCCGCGTCGCCGTCCTGCCCACCATGTTCGGCGAATCCGTCGTCATGCGCGTCCTCGACCGCGGCAACGTCTCCCTCGATCTCAAGAAAATCGGCATGCGCGATGAAGAGTTGAACATCTTCCACCAGCTCATCCGCAAGCCCAATGGCATCATCATCAACACCGGTCCCACCGGCTCCGTAAAGACCACCACC
>CAZNDQ010000539.1:0-3145 GCA_964571825.1 uncultured Planctomycetales bacterium
GGTCGCGCAGCGCCACGGCGTCCGTCAGCGACTTCATCGTGCAGCCGTGCTCGCACAGTCCGGGAATCGCCGGCCGCCGCGTCACCGCCCCTAGCGCCAGCACCAGATGGTCGTACCGCATCTTCAGCGTCTCGCCCGAGCCCGCCGCGCGATACGACACCTCCTGCCGCTCCGCATCGACCCCCGTCACCTCCGCCATGTGAAACGTCGTTGTCCGCAGGAATGACCGAATCGACACCACCGCGTGACGCGGCTCCAGCCCCCCCGTCCCCGCTTCCACCAGCAGCGGCGAAAAGCTGAAGTAGTTGCTCCGGTCCAGCAGCACGACGTCGGCGCCCAGCCCGCGCAGCGTCCGCTCCGCCGCCTGCGCAAAGTACGCCCCGGCAAAGCCTCCGCCTAATACCAGAATCCGCTGCTGGCCCATGTTGACAGTGTGCTTGCGGCTCGCCGCATGGCAACGTCCGCGAGGCTCGCTTCACTGGGACGGCACATCGGGATGCGGCGCCGGTGCCGGAAGCCCCTCGCGAATCCGCCGCGAAAAATCCGCGGCATCATTCGCCGCCACGGCCGCCGCGTTGATGTGACTCCGCGCCTGCAACTCTTCGAACGGCAGGCTGCGGTCCAGACCCCCGTGCTCGTACGCATACGCCGCCGAATATCCGTTGAGCAGGATTTCCAGACGGAATGGCGGTATCGGCGGATGACACCGCAGGTGCCCGAACAGCCCCGTCACGCAGTTCGCCGTCAGTGCATTGTAAAACCGCGGCCGCTCCGCCAGCTCGTTCGCCGATTTCATGTAATCCAGAAACACGGCACGCGTCTTGTTCAGCGGCGTGCGCATGCGATAGAGGTACACGTCCTCCCCGCGATGGTTCGTCCGCAGCCCGATCAGGTCCCGCTCGTCCCCGATGATGTAGATCAGCTCGTATTGGCGGAAGAACCCCTCGATCGCCGAGTAGTGCTCGCCCTGCTCCTTCCGCGTCTCGATCGAGATCGCCACGTACTCGTCCCCCTCGAAGCCGAAACTGATGAACGAGTGCGCAATCGCCTTCGGCCCCCAGAACGATGTGATATAATCGACCGACCTCAGCCGCCGCAGATCATACGTTTTGTCATAATATGCCGGTGTAAACTCGTCTTCGCTCGTGTAGGCGAAGTTCCGGATGTCGCGGATCGTTACGATGTCCCCGTCGATCTCCGCCCGCGGCGCCCGGCCGTGCTCCGCCAGCCACGACCGGTCGTTCGACGGCTTGATCGAAAACCACCAGGCCATCACCGCCGCGATCGCCAGCCCATAGACCGCCAGTCCCCGCCGCCACGGCCGCACGAACACCGCCACCGCCCCGGTGCCGACGCCGAACAGCAGCCCCGCGATCTTCCGCGGCTCACCGCCATGCAGATCCGAATACATGATCGCCAGCACCGCCCAGCCCAGCAGGCACAGCATCACAAACGCGATCGCCCCGCGTATCCCCCAGCCGATCACGCGCCGCCGAAGCGATCCGCCGCCCGCTGCACCGCCGGCGCCGATCTCGACGCCCGACCTGCTGCCACGCACAACATCCCGGTCGCTGTCGGCGTCACCTGGCGCACCCATCGGCCCTCGTACGGACTCACTCATTGTGAATGCCATTCGGCGCCCCGCCGCGCCGCAGGACAAGGGAAACCGGACCGACGCAGCGCTCAACCGCCGCGCAAGCCGACCATCGAAGCGGGACTGGGCAGGGCCGGAGTTGAACCGGCGACACACGGATTTTCAGTCCGTTGCTCTACCAACTGAGCTACCTGCCCGGAGGGTCGCGCGCCGCCGATCTTTGCTCCCGCCGGCGCATTCGCGACCAAAAACCGTAGCCACGCCCGCCAACACTGTCAAGAATGCGCCCGACCCACGAGCGCCTAACACCGCCCGGCTACGCCGCCCAACGCAATCCGCGCCATGGCCCGACACACCAACAGCCCCCGCCGCGATCCATACAGTACTTGGTCTCCTCCACACTACCCCGCTACAATTCGCCCAAGCGGCGCATACCGCGCCGCCCCCGAATCGGATCGCTCAACAGGAGTTTCGCATGAACCCCATCGCCTTAGTGCGCCGCATCATGCTCGCGCTCGTCCCCCTTGCGCCGCTTGCGCTTGCCGGCTGCGCCGCCACGCATCCACCGCATCCGCTTGAGGGCCGCCCCGCGCCCGACTTCACCCTCACCGATCTCACCGGCCGCTCCGTCTCCCTCAGCGCCCAGCGCGGCAAGCCCGTCCTCCTCGCCTTCTGGGCCCCCGGCTGCCCGCCCTGCCGCGCCGAAGCCCCCCACCTCACCACGCTGAGCAACAAGTACAAGGACCAGGGACTCGTCGTCCTCGCCGCCCACGCCTGGTCCAAACGCGAATCCGAAGACACCGTCCGCGAATACGTCACCGAACACAAACTCGGACACACCATTCTGCTGAACGGCGCCGACGTCGCCTACGAGCAGTATCAGGTCGTCGGCATCCCCACCGTCTTCTGGATCGACCGCAACGGAAAGATCGCCGGCTATCATCTCGGCTTCGAGCCCGATGACGTCGACGACCTCGACACCATGGCCCGAAAAATGCTCGAACCCTGATCCACGGCGCCGCGCGCGCCCGCACACACGCACGACCAGTCCGCCATCAGTCAACGCGCCTCGCTGCGCACCTCGCGCGCCGCGCGACCGCACACCGTTTTTCGGTTGCCGCGCCGGCATCCTCTGCCTATAGTTGCACGCGGGACAGCCGCCGGCGGCAAAGCTGATGTGTGTCGCTGCACGACGGCGCCCTCTTGCAAGGAACGACTGCGTTGTGCCCTAAGGGTATTCGCATCTGGCCCCCGGCCGCGGAGCAAGGCAGATGCCGAGCACACCACCACACCCTCTCGAGCAACGCCCGGACGGCGTCCGCCGCGTCCGCTACGTCCGCAAACTCGACCAGCTCCCCCAGATCCCGCCCGATGTCCGCGACCGCCTGAGCAAGGTCGCGCAAAAATACGTCTTCCGCGCCAACGACTACTACCTCAGCCTCATCGACTGGAACGATCCCCACGATCCCATCCGCCAGTTGATCATCCCCCGCGAAGAAGAACTCTCCGACTGGGGCAAGCTCGACGCCAGCAACGAGGCCGCCGTCACCG
>CAZNDQ010000540.1:0-3136 GCA_964571825.1 uncultured Planctomycetales bacterium
GAGCGTGACGCCGAGCTGCGCAGCCGCTTCGTCCACCGGCACGCCGTCGCGCACCGTCGCCTCAAACGCACGCCACGTCGGTAGCTCGAACTCCGACCGCGCCTGCTGCAGACACTGCTCGAGCAGCGCCTGTTCCCACTCCCGATCCCATGTTTGCGAGGCAGCCGTTTCTTCGATGGCGGCCAATGGTGCAGGGTCTGCGCCCACCTCCTGGCGCGCCGCGGCGCGGCGTGCAGCCAGCGCCTGCCGAAAGGCGATGCCGAACATCCAGCGGCTCAGCCGCCCCTGTTCGCGCACATAGGCGCCGCGGCGATACGCCTGCGCAAAGGCCAGCAGCGTTTCCTGTGCCACGTCCTCCGCCAGATCCGCGCGCAATCCCATCTGCCGGGCGAACCGCACAACGGGTCCGCGAAAGCGCGCGGCCAGCCGCCCCCACGCCGTCTCATTGGAGAAATCGCGCAAGCCGTCGAGGATCGTCGTCGTCGTGACCCATTCCATGATGTGCGCTGGCTCCGGCCGGGGCTCCGACACCCCATTCTACCACCTGGACCGCGGCGGGCGGGCGGTTTCGTGGTGGATCGGGGGAGACGGCGGGGCAAAAACTTGCCCGGTAGGTGAGAAAAAGGCCCCGGTTGCGGCAATACAACGGGGCGGTTACCAGCGGGCCGATCGTGCGCGGCCGGGCCGCACCCGGCGAAACGGACGAAGTGGGAGGCTGGCGATGACGATGCGGCAAGGGCGGTTTGAGCGGTGCGTTCGCGGGTGCCGGCAGGTCGGCAGACGACCGGTCGCGGCCGGCGCGGCCATCTTGGCCCTGCTCGCAGCCCTGGCGCAGGAGGCGGACGCGGTCGTGGGGACGCCGCCCCCGTTCATCTGCGGAAAGACCTACGTCCTGGCGCAGTCCGGCACGAACCTGAACGCCGTCGCCGGGCAGAACACCGTGCTCACGGTCAACACGCTCCATTATGTGAACCTGATCTCGCTCAACGGCAACAACTGTCCGCCCATGCCGGCGACGATCAACATGACGGCGACGCTCGACTGCACGCCGGGGCCGGGCGGCGGCCCGACGAACTTCGGGCCGTTTCAAGTGCAGGAGGGGTTTACGGCCATCCCGATCAACGTCACGGTGCCGTCCGGTCCACAGCGCACCTGCACGCTGACGATCGCCTCGACAATCAGCTTCCTCGACGGTCTGCAAATTCGGCAGATGACGGAGCAGAAAGTGTGCGTCGTGGATGCAATCACGGGCAATCCGTCCACGCCGCGACTGACAATGAACCACCTCGGCAGCGATTCGGCGCGGGCGCATGCCGGCGACGAGCGAACGTTTACATTGAGAATCAATAACAATCATACGTCGGCGTTTGACGGCAATCTGATGATCGAATCGCGGAACGTGGCGGGCACACCGGCGGTGATTGCGGGGGCGAACAACCTGCGCTTCGGCGTTTTTTCGGTGGCCGATCCCGGCGGCGGCGACGTGCCGCCGCTGGCGTTCACGGACGATGTCACGCCGGGCGAGTGCGTGACCCTCCCGGGAGCTCCGCACGAATCGACATCATACATCATCAATCGGGCGATTCAGGTGCCGGCATCTTCATCCGTCGACGTGGAGTATCGTTCGCGCCTGTGGCCGCTCAGTGCGGAGGGATCGATCGGTCAATTCACGGCCGAATTGAACGGCGCGTTTGCCGATGCCGCCCCGGCGACGGTGTGCGCAGGCGCGGTGCTGGCGGTCGATCAGGCGCAGCCGCCGGACTTCGCCTGCCCGGGCGCGGGGCGGATGACCGCGGGTTATGGGGCGACCGGTCCCAACGGTCCGGCCGCGGGTTTTCTGGTCGACATCCCGCCGCCCCCGCCGGCAGCCACGCAATGGGGTCCGCGAAGCACGGGGTTCGGCGTCGAATTCGAAGTGGAACTGGCGACGATGCAACTGTACTACGACGGTGCACTGGATACCGCCGGCACATTCGAATTCTCCGGGGTCACGCAGACCGACGGCCAGCACGTGCGGAATACGACGGAGAAATCGTTCACTGACCCGCAGGGCCGGCCCGACGCCACGGTCACGCTATCAGCGACGTTCAACGTCAAGCCGGACGATGCCTCGCAGGATCTAATCGACCTCAGCGTCCGCTTTGTTAATCTGCTGGATGGACTTCCGAACGGCTTCGAAGATCGATTTCCGACACTTCATGGCGAGATCTACGTGGACGGTCAGAATGGCACACCCGACTTCGTGCTGCCATTCGTTCAACAACTCGGTGCCGTCGGCGTGGAGAACCTGACGTTCAACCTGCGCGAGATGACGAATCTCGGCGTAATCGTCGAGCAAATCAGCGCGACAAGTTATCGCGTGACGTCGACCTGGACGGCGACGAACCCGGGGACGCGCACGTTCATCGGCTTCAGCGTAAACAACGATTATCGCGGCTTCGCCGAGACTGTGGAGACAGAAGCCTGCTGCCTGCCCAGCGGATTCTGTGTCGAGATTTCGTCCGAAGAGTGCGACGAGTATGCCGAGGGCACACCGCAGGGGCCGGGATCGACGTGTGTGGAGGCCGTCTGCGCGGAACCGACCGGTGCGTGCTGCTACAGCGACGGCACGTGCTTCGACCCGGTGCACCAGAGCGACTGCGTCGTCGGTGGCCACACCTGGATGGGGCCGGATACAACCTGCGATACAGTGGTTTGCCCACTCACCAATCCAGCAGGGCTCGAGGCGGAACGCGTGACCTGGAACGGACAGTCGACGAACATCGCCGAGGTGAACGTTGTTCTTGACGCGGCGCCCGCTGGCAGCCCCCTCGTCTACGTCAACGTGCTCGCCGACCTCGACGGCGACAGCACGTTCGACGCATACACGAGTCCAAACGGCACCCAGCCCGAATGGGTCGTGCAGAATATCCCGCTCCACGCGCAGCAGGGCGGCAGCGTCCTGCAGTCGATGTCGTTCGGGCTGGTTGACACGCGGCTGTACACCGACGGGGATCCGCTCAATCTCGCGCCGCCTCGCTCGCTCGACATGCGCGTCGTGTTGTCGGCCGACGCAGGCACCGATCCGCTCGATCCCGGCTCCACCGCTGTCGTGTCGGACCAGGCCGTTTCCGTCTCGTCGCCGTTCGACAAGCTC
>CAZNDQ010000541.1:0-3135 GCA_964571825.1 uncultured Planctomycetales bacterium
AGCACGAGATCGACGTTCGTGTGGGGCCGGGCGATGACGTGCACGGAGACGACCTCGCCGACGCGCGAGGCGGCCGCCTGTCCCGCATCACACGCCGCCTTCACCGCGGCCACGTCGCCGCGGACGATGGCCGTGACGTAGCCGCCGCCGATCTTCTCGTAATGGACGAGTTCGACCTTGGCGGCCTTGACCATGGCGTCGGAGGCCTCAACCATGGCGGCGAACCCGCGCGTTTCAATCATACCCAGCGCTTCTGCCATAAGATTGTTCCCTTCGTAAATCCGATTGCGGACTTTTCTTAATCGTTGTCGCGGCGCGCCCTGCTACACCTAGCGCTTGCTCTCCATCTGGCGGCCGGTGACGTTGCCGATGGCGGCCTCAGCGGCACGATACCCGACTTCGATGTCTCGTTCCTCTCCGCCGAGGTAGACGCGGCCGAAGCTGCCGAAGGAGCGGACCTCGAGAATGTTGATCTCGGCGGCCTTCTCGGCCTCGTTGGCGGCAAGGGCGGCGTAGGCGGCCGGCTCGAGTTCCATCACGTAAAGCGTCTGCCCAGGGATGATCATGTTGCCGTGGCGCGTGCGGTTGATCAACTGCGACTGATGGTCGTCGATGCGGCGGATGACCTGCGAGGAGAGGACGCGCGGCCGGTGGCGGTCGGTCTCCTGCAGTTCGAGCGCGGTGAGGATGGCGGTGCCGGCCTGGCGGACGTCGGCCTGCGACTCGGAGTGGATTTCGAGCAGGCCGTAGAGGCGCTCGACGATCTGCATGCCGGGGGTGACGCGCGTCGATTTGAGGGCGATGTCGGTAATGCGGTTGATCTCGATGCCGGGGGAGATTTCGACGTAGAGGGAGGCCATGCCGGCGATCGGGAGGAAGCCCTGCGCGACGGTGCCGAGGAACGCGGCGTATTGCGGCTGAATGGAGTCGAGAAAGACGTAGGAACGCAGGTCGACGTTGGACATCGGTTTCTCCCGCGGCCGGGTCAGGCCGAAACGGTGACTCCTGTGGCTTCCTGGACGATGCGGATGCCGGCGCTGGCGCCGATGCGCGTGGCGCCGGCCTCGATCATTTTGCGCGCGTCGGCGAAGCTGCGGATGCCGCCGGAGGCTTTGACGCCCATGCCGGCCGCGCGGACGGTCTCGCTCATCAGGGCGACGTCGTGGGCGGTGGCGCCGCCGGGCCCGAAGCCGGTCGAGGTCTTGACGAAGTCGGCGCGGGCGCGCTTGGCGAGGCGGCAGGCGCGGACCTTTTCCTCGTCGGTGAGCAGGGCGGTCTCGATGATCACCTTGCAGACGGCGCGGCGCTCGCGGCAGGCTTCGACGATGCCGGCGATGTCGCGGCGGACGAGGTCATCATCGCCACCCTTGAGCGCGCCGACGTTGATGACCATGTCGATTTCGGTGGCGCCTTCGCGTAGCGCGCGACGCGCTTCGAGGGCCTTGATGTCGGGGACGTGCGCGCCGAGGGGGAACCCGGCCACGGTGCAGACGCGGACGGGCGAACCCTTGAGCAGCGCTGCGGCGGTCGTCACCCAGTTGGGGTTGATGCAGACGCTGGCGAAGCCGAACTTCAGCGCCTCCTCGCAGAGGCGGACGATATCGGCCTTCGTCGCGTCCGGTCGGAGTAGCGTATGGTCGATGTAGTGGGCGATGTCGGCGGGGATGTCGCCGGCGCCAGGGCGGTGGCCGATGCGATCGGCGCCCAGGCCGATGAAGCGGCGGACCAGTTCGGGGTTGGTCTCGGCGCAGTGCTCGCAGAGCAGGCAGGCGAGATCGGCGTAGGGGTCGCCCGAGCCGGGGCGAGCGGCGGTGATGAGCGAGCCGATGCGCTCGACGATGCGCTGCAGGTCAGCGTCGGAGAGCTGCGCATCGCCGGCGGGCGAGCGGGCGTCGCAGGCACAGTGTGATTCGGGCGTGGTCATACCTGTTCCGTCGGGCGGCGGCGCTGCCGCGGCAACGCCCTCGGGGACCTCCTCGATCATTGCGGCGCGGCGCAGGTGCCGTTCTTCGGTGCAGTCGGTGGCGAGCCAGGTCTCGACGATCTGCTCGGCGAGCCCGGGGCCGATGAGCCGCGCGCCGAGCGTGAGCACGTTGGCGTTATTGTGCTCGCGGCTATTGCGCGCGGACGAGACATCGTAGCAGAGCGCGGCGCGAATGCCGCGGACCTTGTTGGCGGCCATGGCCGAGCCGATGCCGGCGCCGTCGATGATGATGCCGCGTCCGCAGCGACCGGAGGCGACGCGCTGGGCGACGGCGTGCGCGATGCGCGGATAGTCGACGGCCTCCTCGCTGAAGGTGCCACAGTCCTCGACGCGCCAGCCGCGCTGCTCGAGGAAGCCGCGGAGGTGCTTCTTGAGCGCGAATCCGCCGTGGTCGGAGCCGATCGCGATCTTTTCCGTGCTGATGGAAGCGGACATCTTGGGTACATGCAGTCGTCTCGGCGCTGCCGAAAGCGGGCATTACACCCGCGCGGGGGAACTCGTGCAAGCGCGGTCGATGGCGAGAGACGGGTGCGATTCGGCGGGGCGTTGCCATTGCGGAATGCGGATTGCTGCCGCGCGGAGGGTTGTCGGCGTGCTGGGCATGGGTGGTGATCGAGATTCTTCGCTAACGCTCAGAATGACGGCGCGGGGAGCGCATGTGATGATCGGCATTCTTCGCTGTGCTCAGAATGACGGCGCTTCGCACTGGAAATGCGATATGTGCGATCAGCCGAAACGGCCGCGGTCGCGCGGGGCGCTGCGCCCGAGCAGGTCGAGTTGGTATTCGCCGATGTAGCCCTTTTTCTGGAAGAACTGCAGGGCCTCCTCGACGCTCGTGAAGACCCTGGTGGCGGTCTCGGTGATGAAGGGCGAGGGTTCGCTTCGCGGCTTCCAGACGACGTAGACTTCCTTGGTGCCTTCGTAGGCGTGCTGGAGTTCGCGTTCGACGCCGCTGGAGAGGCCGGGCTTGCCGCCGGGCAATTCGGGCACGAAGCTGACGATCATGTCCGACTGGTCGACGAGCTTGAAGTCGCGGGCGTAGATCTGGCCGTCGATGTCGCGGGCCACGCCGGTGACATCCGAGACGTTGAACGTCAGGTCCTTGCCGTTGACCTGGAGTGTGATGGTCGCCTCGCCCTTTTTCGTCGCCT
>CAZNDQ010000542.1:0-3132 GCA_964571825.1 uncultured Planctomycetales bacterium
GAGGGCATCGGCTCGGGCGCGCCGGACACGCCGCCCGGGCGGTCGTAGAGGTCGCGCCAGGCGACGGATTCCACGAACGGTTTGCTCAGGGCGATCATGTAGAACTGTTTGAGCCACAGGGCCTGCACTTCCTCGGTCCATTCGTCGCGCCAGGTTCCGCCGCCGGGGGTGCAGCGGGGCGGGAGCGGTTCATCGTCGCGCGCTTCCGCGGGGAGCATGGTCGAGGGCACCTGCACGGTGGAGATGTGCAGCGGCTTGCCGAGATTGGAGAAGCGGTCGATGGCGGCACTGATCTGGAACATGTCGCGGGCGAAGAGTCCGTCGGCGGTCTTGCCGAACTGGAACTGCAGGCCGAAGGCGTCGAAGTTGAGCGCGCTCTGAACGATCATGTCGGCGTAGAGCATGGGGGGGATCGTCCGCTGGTTGCGGGCGTAGTATTCGCCCCACGGCTGGATGACGTCGATCATCGTGACGGCGCGTGGTGCCATCTGTTTGGTCACGGCGACAGCGATGCGGGTCAGCTCCATCAACTGTTCGAAGTTGAAGTGGAAGGGGTTGCTGGCGTGGAGACCGGAGGCGGCGCGCCAGCACTGGACGGCGCTGCCGTAGCGCTTGACGACGCGGCGGACGTGTCCCTGCATCAGTTCGCGCACGTTTTCGTAGTCGTTTTCGTAGATGTAGAGCCAGGCGGGGAGGCTCGCTTCGTCGAAGGAGACGAGCGGTCCGGCGTGGATGGGGATGCGGCGTTTGGAGAGGAACTCCATCCAGGCGTCGAGTGCGCGCCAGTCGTATTCCTGTTCGGCCGGCTCGATCTGCTTCCAACTGATGGGGACGGAGACGAAATCGGTCCCTTCGAGCAGGTGTTTGCGATACGCTTCGGTCCCGTTCTGCAGGTCGAGGCCGCAGCCGAAGACGGTGCGGTTGAAGGCGCCGGTCTGCTGTCGGCGGCGGAGGAAGATGTCGGCGTGGTAGAAGCTGAGGGCTTCGCTGGCGGCGACGGCGTGGCGGAGGGCGGTTTCGCCGAGGCGCGAGGCCTCGGCGGGCGATTCGGCTTTGAGCGATTCGATGAACTTTTCGCGCGCCGTGGCGATCTTGGCGCTGACGGTCTCGGCGCCGGGGTAATCGTACAATCCCCAGTCCTCGCGTTTCTGTTCGATGCGCATCAGCCGCGCGCGGCAGAGTTCGCGCTGGAGGTTGTAGGGTCGTTCGCGCTCGGGGACGCGGGTCGTTTCCTGGAGGACAGTCCCGACGCCGTCGACGCGCCAGAGGAGGGAGAGGGCGGCGGCGCCGGCGGTCTTCTTGTGGCAGACGACGCGCCCTTCGCTGTAGGTGATGTCGGCGCGGAGGGGGACGCCGTCGGTGCCGACGAGATGGGCGCCCTCGAGGTGCACATGTTCCGCGGGGCTGTCGTTGGTGTATACGTCGAAGCGCAACATGGGCTGTCGCTCGCCTGGGAACCGGCCTCCCGTGCGTGACCTCGGGAGGCACTCACCCCCGCCGCTCCCTTTCCGGCTCAAAGGGGTCTATTATCACCGGTTACGGGGCAAAGTCGAGGGCCGTTGGCGGTCGGCGCGGGGGGCGGAGGACCCTCCGGGCGGGTTTTTGCAGGGGGTTATTCAGCGTCCCGGTCGGGCGGGCGGCCGTACCGACGGGTGCTGCGAACGCAGACAGGACCGGCCGCCGCCGCGTGGCGCGGGATCGCCGATGAAGTCGACGTGGAGCAAGTCCAAGCCTGTTTTTCTGGCTCAGTATTTCGTGCTGCGCTGCGCGGCGACGCTGTTTCAGATGTTTCCGCTGAACGCCAACCTCGTCACGGCGCGCGTGCTGGGGTGGGTGTGGTATCGACTGATGCCGCGGCATCGCCGCCGCGCGCGGGAGAACCTGCGGCATGCGCTCGGGTCGCAGCTTCCGGAGAGGGAGATCCGGCGGCTGACGCTGGCCTGCATGCAGCAGATGACGATGACGAGCATGGAGGCGCTGTTCACACCGCGGGTGATCAGCGAGTGGACATGGCCGCGGTACATCCGACTGCGCGGGCTGGGTCCGGCGCTGGACGTGCTGTTGCGGCGGCGGGGGACGATTCTGATCACGGGGCACTATGGCAACTGGGAGCTGCTGGGTTTTCTGCTGGCGACGCTGGGCTTCGAGATCGAGGCGGTGATGCGTCCGCTGGATAATCCGTACATCAATGACTTTCTCGAAAGCGTGCGGCGCAAGCGCGGGCTGAACCTGCTGTACAAGAAGGGCGCGACGGAGCGTGCCGACGAGATTCTCGAAAGCGGCGGCAACATCGCGTTTATTGCCGATCAGGACGCGGGGCGCAAGGGCATCTTCGTCGACTTCTTCGGCCGGCCGGCCTCGACGTACAAGTCGATCGGGCTGCTGGCGATCAACCACCAGGTGCCGGTGATCGTCGGCTGCGCGCGGCGGCTCTCGCCGCGCTTCGACTACGAGGTCTGCGTCAACCGCATCATCGAGCCGGAGGAATGGCAGGGGCGCGAGGATGAGCTGCGCTGGCTGACGCAGGAGTTTTCGCGGGCAATGGAGGAGTTCGTCCGGCAGGATCCGGCGCAGTATCTGTGGGTCCATCGCCGCTGGAAGAGCGAGCCGCCGGCGCGCCGCAGCGTGGCCAGGCCCCAACCCGCTTTGCCTGCAACGTCATGCCCAGGCGCCGACGGACCCTGATTCCGCAAGCTCGCCATTCGTTGACGCCCCTGCGACCCGTTCCTAGAATGCCCGCGAACAGAACCCGATGGAGGAACGATCCCCATGGCCGGTGCCAACACCCTGACTTTCACCGATGACAACTTTGACGCCGAGGTGCTCAAGTCCAGTCAGCCCGTGCTCGTCGACTTCTGGGCCGAGTGGTGCATGCCCTGCAAGGCGCTGGCGCCGACGATCGACGAGCTGGCGAACGACTTTGCCGGCCGGGCCAAGGTCGGCAAAGTGGACACGGACGCGAACAAGGACGTGGCCGTCAAGTTCGGCATCAGCGCCATCCCCACCGTCATCCTCTTCCAGGGCGGTCAGATCAAAGAGAAGTTTGTCGGCCTGCGCGGCAAGAAGGACTTCGCCGCCGCGATCGAAAAGACGCTCGGGTAATCACCGGCCCCAACCCCCCCCCCGACAAAC
>CAZNDQ010000543.1:0-3125 GCA_964571825.1 uncultured Planctomycetales bacterium
GGGGTTCATCGCGGGCTCAACGGCGACAGTGCTCGTCAGCGGGGCGGGGTCGCAGTGGGGCGTGTCGGGCAACCTCGGGATCGGCTATAGCGGCCAGGCCGACATGACGATTTCGGATGGCGGCTCCGTGTATTCGGGGCAGACGTGGATCGGGACCCAGGCGACGTCGATCGCGTCGGTACGGATCATCGGTCCCAACTCGGCCTGGACCACGACGGGCACCGGCTACGTCGGCTATGGCGGCGCCGGCGAACTCACATTGGCAGAGGGCGGACGCGCCAGCTCGCCAGCCATCATATTGGGCAACCAGGTTGGCGCGTCGGGCGTGCTCAATCTCGGCGCTCCGGCAGGATCGCCGGCCGAAGCGCCCGGGACCGTCAACGCGCCGAGCATCACTACGGGCAACGGCGAGGGCGAGATCCACTTCAACCACACCGGCGAATACTCGACCTGGAACAGCGCGAACGCACCCTACCAGATCACCGGCAGCACAAAGATCGTCAAGCGGGGCCCGGGTACGACGCTCCTTCGGCACACCAATAACACCTACGCCGGTGGCACTACCGTGCACGAGGGCGTGCTGCGGGCGGTGAGCAACGGATCGCTGGGCGCGAACTCGAGTACCGTGACGCTCCAGACCGGCGGCGTTCTGATGAATCAGGATGCGAACCTCGATCTCTCGGCCGACCGCGAGATCAACCTGGCGCAGGGCGAGGGGCGATTGCAGGCCGGGTGGGAGAAGACGTTCACCGTGAATGGTCCGATTACCGGCGCGGGCGATCTCGTAGTGATGGACGACAGCGGCGTGGTTGTGCTCGCAGGCGCAGCGAAGACCTACACTGGGGCCACCAACGCCTCAGGTACGCTGTTCATCAACAGCTCGGTCGCGTCCCCGGCGAACCGTGCGCTGGCGGGGGGCACACTGGGCGGGGACGGCGTCATCAACGGGTCGCTGTCGGTGCGGGCCGATGGCGTACTCTCGCCCGGCCCTGCGCCGGATGCGGTCGGGTTGCTGCATGCCACCGCGCAATCCGAGTTTCGCAACGGTTCCATCTACCATTGGGACTTGCGGGACGCATCGCTGGATAGTGTCGGCGGCGCGGGTAGCGGGTGGGACGTGTTGACCCTCGGCAGCTCGCTGAACTTCACGAGCACGCCGGCGGTGACCGTCATCGTGACAACGATCGATCCAAACACCGGTCTGCCGGGCGCGACCGGCGGGTTTAATCCGAGCCAGCCGTACAGTTGGCTGCTGATCGACGGCTCGGCCAGCGGCGCGGGGAATCAGTACCCCAACTTCAATCCCGCCGCCTTCACGATCGACACAAGCGCGTTTGCCAACGCCTACAACGGGACGTTCTCGGTGCGGCGCGACGATCGGCTGATCTTCGTGGACTACACGCCGGCGGCGGCGGGGACGGGCGACTGCAACGGCAGCGGGAGCATCAACCTGATCGACTTCAGCACATTCTCGTCGTGCTTCGCCGGGCCGGGAGTCACGCCCGCTCCCGGCTGCGAATGCGCCGATATGGACGGCGACGGGGACGTCGATCTGACGGACTTCTCGTCCTTCTCCACCGCCTTCACCGGATAGGTCCCCCGGGCGTTCGCGCTGTGCGCAGGGCACGATCCGCAAACGGCTAGATGGATTCGGGCGGTGCCGGCTTGTTCCGGCCCTAAAGGAGGTCAAACACCATGTACGTCTACACGAACAGACAGCTTTCAACCCTGATTCTCGCCGCGATCGCAGCAGTGGTGATGGTCTGCGGTTCGACGGCGCGGGCTGCGGTGCGGCAGGTCCCAGCGCAGTACAGCACGATCCAGGCCGCGGTGAATGCATCCGTGAACGGCGACGAGGTCATCGTCGAACCCGGAACGTACTTCGAGGCCGTGCTGATCCAGAACAAGTGGATCACGCTGAGCAGCTCGGGCGGACCGGAGGTGACGATCCTCGACGGCGCGCAGCATCCCGACTCCGCGGTCCTGACGGTGACCACCGCGGGCCTCGGCCCGGGCGGGCTCGTCGAGGGCTTCACGATCCGCAACGGCGCCGGAAACGAGGGCGCAGGCGGCGGGATTTACCTGCTCGGGAACAACTATACCTTCCGCGACTGTACGATCCGCGACAATACGACTCAGCGGGGCGGGGGCCTGTTCGGCACAAGCAATTCCGAAAACTCGTTCATCGAGAACTGCAGTTTCATCAACAACACTGCGACGCAGTTTGGCGGCGGACTCTACGGCCTCGCTGCCGTGCCGACGGTGTCGGATTGCGAGTTCATCGGGAACACCGCGCCGCTGGGCGGCGGCATGTATGCGGAAGGCGTGCGCGTCTCCGGCAGCCGGTTTGAGGACAATCACGCGACGGGCGGTCCCGGCGGCGCGATCTACAACTTGTTCTCCGCTGGTTACCTGGAGGACTGCGATCTCGTTTCGAATACCAGCTCGGCGGGGGGCGGCGCAGTAAGAACGTCGGAGTTTCTGCGGGTCACTCGCTGCCATTATGAAGGCAACAGCGCCACGGGCAACGGCGGAGCGGTCCTGGTCGAAGAGGCAGGATCGCTGCTGGTCGACAACTGCATCCTCGCCGGCAACGCCGCGACCCAGAGCGGCGGGGGGATAAGC
This sequence comes from uncultured Planctomycetales bacterium, assembly GCA_964571825.1. Classification (GTDB taxonomy): domain Bacteria; phylum Planctomycetota; class Phycisphaerae; order UBA1845; genus CAZNDQ01. Next base: position 2,626 of record CAZNDQ010000543.1, read on the forward strand.
GTGGTGAATTCCGCGACGGTCCGTCATTGCACGTTCTGGAACAACTCGGCCGGCGCGGGCACGGGCGGTGCGATTTACGACCCGGCCGGTTCGACTTGCAATGTCCTGAACTCGATCGCCTGGGCCAACAGTCCGAACGCGTTCACCAGTGTCGTTGCTGCCACGTATTGCGACGTGCAGCAGGCGATGCCCGGCGCGGGCAACATCATGGTTGATCCGCAGTTCGTGGACGCGGGCGCGGGCGATTTCCAACTGGCCTCGACTTCGCCGTGCATCGAGGCGGGCAACACGCAGGCGATTCCCAGCGACATGGATCTGGACTTCGCGTCTCAGCCGCGCGTGGTCCCGGCGACGGGCACCATCCCGACGGGCCTGCCGGTATTCGGGTTGTACGTCGACATGGGTGCGCTGGAGTATCAGCCGCAGTGCGCGGGGAGCGGCAACGCCGACGGAGCGATCTCTTCGAGTCGCTTGCCCACGTCCTGCGCCACCGTGCGGCT
>CAZNDQ010000544.1:0-3119 GCA_964571825.1 uncultured Planctomycetales bacterium
GGCAGCGCGATCAACAGGAGCCCCCACCGCCGCAGCGCCACCCCCGCCGCCGGCACCAGCAGCGTCGCCGCCAGCCCGACCGCCTCGACGCTTCCCAGCCGCGCCGCGAACCGCCTCGGCTCGCTCACCAGCGTCCTTAGCATCCCGCCCGGAGATCCGCCCAGCCCCGCATACAGCGGAGCCCGCGAATACTCCCCGCTCCCGTGCAGCGCTGGCCCCACCCCCAGCACGTACACCAGCAGCAGCGCCACGCTCCCCGCCGCCAGCCACACCCCCCATTTCGCCCCTCGCTCGCGCACCCATGCGAATATCCCGAACCCGGCCGCAATCAGCGCCACCTCCTCCTTGCAGCACAGCGCAAGCACCAGACAAGCCCACATCACGACTCGCCGCCGCGCCACATACCCGTAAAACGCCCACATCAGCAGCGGCACCGCAATCAGCGCCGGCTGAAACCCGTACGATGCTCCGTAGATGATCCGCCCCACGCTCGGATACAGATACCACGCCAGCGCCAGCCCCCCCGCCGCCGCGCGCGGCGCACACCGCGCCCGCGCCAGCGCATACACCGCCGGCCCGCCGGCCATCAGCGCCGCCGCGCCCAGCCCCAACAGCAGCCGAATGTCCCCCCACACCGCCCACGCCGGCAGCAGCAGATAAAAAATGGGCGAGAAATGCCCCCCCAGATAGTGAAACCCGAACCCCTCCGAATACAACCCCCGCCCGCGCAGCGCATTCGTCAACATCTCGGCGTAGTACCCGACGTCCGGCGCGCCGTACTGCAATGCCGCGTGCATGCGCACCTGCACCCACAGATGAAACGCCGCCAGCGCCAGCCCCGCCACGCACACCGCGCCGAACACCGCATCGCGCCCCAGCGCCATCGTTGCATCATCGTTCCGTGCGTCGTCGAGGCTCGACTTCGGTGATCGTGCATCGTCCGCGCCGCCTGCCTCGCGCAGCGCCAACCAGACATACTGTCCCGCGCCCCAGCCGATCCCCAGCACGCAACCCAGCAGCGCGAAATACCCGCTGTGCGCGCCCGGCAGCAGCGGCAGCGCCCACGCCATCGCCAGCAGCGTCGGCCAAGCTCCGTGCACCCCGAGCGCTAGCGCGGCACTCCAGGCGAACCGCCCGCGCCCGATCCGCCGCGCCGCCCATGCCACTGCGCCGCCCGTCACTGCCAGCGCCGCCAGCGGCGCCCCCACGCCCGGCGGCGCGATCCGCGCCGACCCCGGCGCAAACTGCAACTCGTATTGAACGACGTTCGCCCGCGATGTGTACAGAATCGTCAGAAGTGACGCCGCGTTCAGCGCCGCGACGAGCAGCACGGCCGCACCCGCAACCGCTTCACCCGACCGCCGCGTCATCCCTGTCGCGCCATCCCGCACAGGATTTCGCATCCCGCCCGCAGCTTCTCGTTCGGCGCCGCATAGCTGATGCGGAAGTGCGTGTCCCGCTCGCTGAATATCTTCCCCGGGATCGTCAGCACGTTGCGCTCCAGCGCCTGTGTCACGAACGCCGTCGCGCTCTCGAACCGCTCCGGCACGCGCGGGAACACATAAAACCCCCCCGACGGCCGCGAGAACTCGAACGCCGCGCCCAGCAGCTCGCACACCAGGTCGCGCTTCGCCCGATAGGCCGAGACGTTCTCCGTCACCGGCGTGTCCATCGCCTCCAGTCCCGCCCACTGCACGATGCTCGGCGCGCAGACGAACGTGTACTGCTGCAGCTTCGTCATCTCCGCGATCAGCGCCGGCGGCCCGGCCGCGTACCCCAGCCGCCAGCCCGGCATCCCGAAGCTCTTGCCGAACCCGCGCAGCAGGATCGTCCGCTCCGGCGCGTGCTGCACCACGCTCCCCGCCGGCCCGTCGAAGCTCAGCATCTGGTAAATCTCGTCCGACAGCAGCAACAGATCGCGCCGCCGCGCCAGATCCCCCATCGCCCGCAGCTCTCCCTCGCCCATCACCACACCCGTCGGATTTGACGGCGAACACACGAGGATCATCTTCGTCCGCGCCGTGATCGCCGCTTCCACCCGCTCGGCCCGCAGCACGAAATCCGGATACGTATCCACCGGCACCGCCTTCGCGCCAAACAGAGAGGGAAGGTGCCGATACGATACAAAAAACGGATCGGGGATGATGATCTCGTCGCCCGGATTCAGGCAGGCCAGCATCGCCAGCGTCAAGCCCCCGCTCAGCCCGCTCGTCATCAGTACCAGCGGCTCGTAGCCGAACTCCCCCCGGGTCTCCGCTACGATCCGCTCCCGCAGCGGCGTGATCCCCTGCGTTGGCGTGTACCCGTTGCGGCCCTCGCGGATCGCCCGGATCGCAGCCTCCTTCACCCGCTCCGGCACGTCATAGTCCGGCTGGCCAATCGAAAAATTGATCGGGTCTTCCAGGTTCGCGCTCAGATCGAACATCTTACGGATGCCCGACACGTCCAGCGCCTTCGCCCGTTCAGCAACAAAGCGGGAAGGGTCCATCACTCGTTCATCCCTCAGTGCAGGTGCGTTGGTCGACTTCATCGCTCCGGCCATCCGCACTAGCACGCTGCGCGCCGCACCAACGAAAAAGGCCGCCACGATGCGACGCCGTGACGGCCCGAATGTCGCGGCTGTTTCCGCGCTTCCCGCTATTTCTTTCCGCCGCCGCCCTTCGCCGCACCGGCACCCTTGCCCGGAGCGGCTCCCTTCGCCGGCGCCGCACCCTTGGCCGGCGCCGCAGCAGTCGCCGCCGCCGGCGCTGCTGCTGCCGCACCCTCGGCCGCCTCGTCTTTCGCTTTCTTTGTCTTCTTCCCGACCGCGGCCTTCCGGTTTAACACCTTTGGCAGCCCGAACGGACTCCGACCGTCCTCCCAGCGCTCGTTCGTCTTGAGCACCCCGATCCGCTCCGCACGCGTCAGCACGTTCCGATGCCGCTCCAGCGCGCTCTTCGTCTTCAACGACCGATCCACCGACATCCGCAGCACCTCACGTTGTTCGTGTAGCGGGGCTGCCCCGCGCGGAGAACCATTCCTCCGCCGCCTCACCACCCCTTTTCGCTCAGGAGCTTACCATAACACCCCTTGAAGCGGTAGCGCCCCGCGCTCGGCGTGTCGAGGCAGCCGAGGATGTT
>CAZNDQ010000545.1:0-3113 GCA_964571825.1 uncultured Planctomycetales bacterium
AATGAGAACGGTGTGCCGGACGCCTGCGAGGAGTTCGAGGACTGCAATGGCAACGCGATCCCTGACGAGTGCGACGGCGGGTGCCCGGCGGGGCCGGCGCAGGCGGTGCCGATGGATGACATGACCACCGACTTCAAGACGGACAATGCGCAGGGGCAACCCTGCGGCGACTGCGGGAAGATGGACCCGCTGTGGTATCTCGTGTCGCTGTGCGGGTATGTCGGCGTTGTGTCGCTTCGCCGGCGATCCCGCCCAGGCAAATGAGCAGACAACACAATTCTTTTAGCGGAGCTGTGATGGCTATGTCAAAGAGAGCATGCACGATTCTATCGGCGGGCGCGCTGGCGTGTGCAGCACTAAGCGGATGGTCAACTGCGGCGCGAGGCGATTCGCCGGTGTTTGTCGACGACGACGGGCTTTGCGACGGGAACGCGCCGTGCTTCACGACGATCCAGGCGGGGGTGAACAACGCGACGGACCCGGACGCGGTGCTGAGCGGCGCGGCGGCGGAGGTGATCGTCTATCCGGGGACGTACGCTGAAGGGGCCGATCTGAACCTGATGGGCAGCGACGTGGGCGGGTCGGCCGGGGACATTGAGCTGCGCGCGGCGGACCCCAACGACCGGCCGTTACTCAATCCCGGCGCCGCCGATCAGGGCATCCACGCGCTCATGCCGTTCCCGGGCGAGGTGACGATCGACGGCTTCGATGTTGCGCCCGGCAGTAACGGAGGCATCCGCCTGGTCGATCTGGTCGGCGCGGCCGTGATCCGCAACGTCGCCGTCGAGGGCGCGCTGAGCTTTGGTGTGTCCGTAACTGCGTTGAGCAATGTCACCGTGGAGAATGTCTCGGCCATTACCAACGTCGCGGCCGGGATCATTCTCATTGCCGGGGGTTCCGTGGACATCGGATCTTCCGCGGCCGTGAATAACAACGACGTCGGGGTCTACGTCGACTGTGCCGGCGCATTGTCCATCGTGTCGGCGTCCGCCAGCTCCAACGCCGGCGAGGGTTTCCTCATCGCAGGCGCCGGCGCCGTAACCATCGACACGGCGAGCGCCGATCTCAATGACGAGGACGGCATCGCCATCTTCTCGGACGGCGCGGTCAACATCCTGGCCACTGCGGCCAACGACAACAGCGGGTCGGGGATCACCGTCGAACAGGCGACGGAGGTGACGATCGACTCCGCTCAGACCAATGGGAATTCGGGGTATGGTGTGGAAATCGGCGCTGCGGGCATCGCCCCGAGCGGCGACGTCACGATCCATCAGGTCATCGCCCACGAGAACGGCTCCGACGGCGTTTTCGCTGTGACCTTTGGCAATGCGCTGGCGACAATCGTCGATGCCCAGCGCAATGGCGCTCGCGGCGTCCACGTTGTGGCTGACGCCGGCATGGGCCTGGAATCGGTCACCGCGCGGCGAAACGAAGCGAGTGGCCTGGATCTGTCCGCGATCGGCCTGATCGAGGTCTCGAGCACCACGGCGGACGCCAACGGCAGCCGCGGCATGGACATTGAGACGTCGGAAGGAGCAGTGACACTGACGGATTGTACCGCGACTTCGAACGACGGCGGCGGTGTGCGTATCGTGCATGCCGCATCGGCGACGGTACTGAATTCTACCGCCAGCGAAAACGGGCTGACCGGCGTGGTGGTGGTCTGCGACGGCGCGATCCACCTCGAGCACGTGCTTGCTTCGGCCAACGGGGGCCACGGTGTGGACCTGACCGGTCCGGGTCCGATGACAGTCAACCGCGTTTCGGCCCTGATGAATGAATTGTTTGGCATTATTCTCCGGCCGTCGCCCGGGGGGTCGTTCGCGGTCAACGCGTCGTACGTCAGCGGCAACGAGGACGGGGTGTTCATCATTGCCGAGGGCGACGAACTGCACCGTGGGCGGGGCGGCGCGGTGACGGGCCGGGTGAACGGCAGCATCATCTGCGACAACCAGCGATACGGCCTGCATCTGTTGCTGGATATGGAACTCGACGCGCGGGGCAACTGGTGGCGCAACGTGTTCGGGCCGAAGCACCCCAACAATCCGGGGGTGGTCAATGCCGACGAGATCAGCGACTCGGTCAACGGGGGAGCGGGACTGGTGGACTTTTCCGAGTTTATTGCCAACATCGACCTCACATCGAACCCGCCGACGCCGTTTGTCGGCATGCCGGCAGAACTCCAATTCTTCCTGTCTGATGCCTCGGAGACGTTTTTTCTCGGCGAGGGCCCGGGGGCCGAGAATGGGCCGGCGCCGTTCAGGGTGACCACGGATAACGGGATTCTGGAAGCCCCATTTGAGACAGGCCCGTCCGTGCAGGCGTTCATCAACAATCCGGGCGGCGTGCTGACCGTACTGCTTACAGCGGGGAGCGCGGAGCCGGCCGTCATCGACCTCGAGTTCTGCGGCATCCAGTTCATCGACACCGTTCCCGTCGACACCGACTGCAACGAGAATGGCGTGCCGGACAGCGAGGAGCTGACGGACAACGACTGCAACGAGAACCTCGTGCCGGATGACTGCGAGCCGGACTGCAACGAGAACGGGCTGGCGGACGACTGCGACCTCGGTCTGCTGAGCACGCAGCACAGCACGTCGGGGAACTTCGTGATCCCGGACAACAACCCCACGGGCGTCACAAGTACGTTCGACGTTGTCGAGAATGGGATTATCGCCGACCTCGACGTTGGCCTGGTCATCGACCACACCTGGAATGGCGACCTCTCCGTCACGCTCAGCCATATGGGTGTGTCGGCGAATCTGATCGATCGCCCCGGCGTTCCCGAGGATTCAGACGGCTTCCCCGACAATGGCTTCGAGGTTGTTCTTGACGATGACGCATCCGTGCCCATCGAGTCCTTTGACGGGAGCGGCAACAAGGTGTACGGGCGGTACCGGCCCAATTCGCCGCTGGCGGCGTTTGACGGCATGGACAAGTTTGGAAGCTGGACGCTCGTTGTTACCGACCACTTCCCCACCGACACGGGCAGATTGCGAATGTGGACGCTCTTTGTTGTCAACGACACCGGCAATGCCGCGAGCGCCGACTGCAACGACAACCGGGTGCCCGACGAGTGCGAGGCGGACTGCAATGAGAACGGGATCGCCGAT
>CAZNDQ010000546.1:0-3112 GCA_964571825.1 uncultured Planctomycetales bacterium
GTAGACGTCGCGGTGCTCTTTGTCGCTGGCCGTCGTGCCCTCGTAAAGACGGTCGACGCGCTGCTTCTCGAAGTCCCACTTGGCGGCCATCGCCTCGGCCTCGCTCTTGGCTGCCTTGAAGCGGTCCAGGTCCTCCTTGCGCGTCCCGGCAACCAGTTCGTCGAGCTGCGCCTGCAGCGCCGCCAGCGTCGCCTGCTCCTGCTCGACTGCCAGCCGCATCGTCGTATTGCGCAGGGCGCATAGCACCTGCCCTTCGGCGACACGGTCGCCCTCGCGGACCTTCATCTCGCTGACGATCCCCGCGACCTCGGCCCCGAGGATCGAGCGGCGGTTCGGCTCGATCGTCGCCACCAGCGTCACGGTCGGCTCCACCTCGCGCGATTCCGCGCGGGCGATGCGGACGGTGGGCATGCGCGGCTGTGCGCCGGCCGGCGCCGCGCCGGCAATCACCGCCAGCGCCAGGACCACGCCGCGGAGGGCCGGCGGGCAATTCGTGCGGAACTGCATCGGGCGATCGGGTCGGGGGGCGCGCCTCGCGCCGCGCGGCCGGTCAGCAGTGCTTGCGGACGCAATGGCTGCTGCCGTCGGCTGAGCTGCGGTGCGGTCCGCGTGCGGGTGGGTCATTGAAGCCATCTGTCGTGCGTGTCCAACGTGGCGCGGTAGGCATTCCCCGAGCGGACGATTATAGAGGAGCCATTTTCACGAGGCAATCCGTTCGGCGCGCAGCGCGAAACGCCGTGCAGCGCCGCATACGGGGATTCGCGCTCCCAGCGCCGGCGTTCAACGCGACTTTCACGCAGGACGGCTCCCTCCGCTGCGCGCCGGCACAGCGCGGGCTCCGATCGCCCCCCGACATCCCCCGAAAAAATTTTGCAAAAAAATCGTCAGTGGCACTTGCATGGCACGCGCCCTCCGTACAGAATAGTTCCTGCGTCACGGCTAAAGAGCCGAACAATCCCGCAGAGAGCAGTGTGACGAGCCAGTCTTGTTCCACTGCTCTCTCTTTTTTCCACCCATGACCCGTGCCGCCCGTCAGTGCGATTCCTGCGACCGGCCGCTCGAAGTGGCGCGCCTGCGCCGACGCCTGCTCGCCTGGTACGACCGCGCCGCCCGCGACCTCCCCTGGCGCCGCCGCGCCGCCGACCCCTACGCACAATGGCTCGCCGAGATGATGCTCCAGCAGACACGCAGCGAAACGGTGGTGCGGTACTACGAGCCCTTTCTCGATCGCTTCCCGACCGTGCAGGCGCTGGCCGCCGCGCCGCTCAACGCCGTCCTCCAGCGCTGGGCGGGCATGGGCTACTACGCCCGCGCCCGAAACCTGCACCGCGCCGCACGGGACATCGTCGCGCGCTTCGCCGGGCGCGTACCGCGCACCGTCGAGGAGCTGCTCACGCTCCCGGGCGTCGGCCGCTACACGGCCGGGGCCGTCGCCTCGATCGCCTATGGCGTGCGGGCGCCGATCCTCGACGGCAACGTCGCGCGCGTCCTCACGCGGCTCTACGCGTTGGAAGGCAACCCCACCGACCGCACGGTGCGCGACGAACTCTGGCGCCGCGCCGCGGAGAGCCTCCCGCGCAAACGCTGCGGCGAATTCAACCAGGCGCTCATGGACCTCGGCGCAACCGTCTGTACGCCGCGCGCGCCGCGCTGCCCGCAGTGCCCGCTGCGGACGCTGTGTCTGGCCCATGCGGTCGGCCGCGAAAACGATCTCCCGCTGCGCCCGCGCCGGACGCCCGTCCGCGCGGTGGCCATCGCTGTACTCGCCGTGCAGTGCGGCGATCGGCTGCTGTTGCGGCAGCGGCCGCGCGACGGCCTGTGGGGCGGACTCTGGGAGGTGCCCGGCGAGGAGGCGCACGCGCCGAACGAGGTCCTCGATCGGCTCGTGCCGCGCGCCGTCGCCGTACGCCTGCGCGCGATTCACTTCGTCGGACGCGTCGAGCGCCTCCTCACCCACCGCCGCATGCGGTTCGACGTCTATCGCACCGAGGTGAGCGCCGGCCCGCGCCCGCGCGTCCGCGCTCCCTATGCCTGGGTCCGCCCAGACGACCAAGGCGATCGCCCGCTCTCCCGCGCGCAGGAGCGGATCCTGACGCTGCTGGGCTGAGAACGCCCGCCGCCGCCGGCGCGGCAGTGGACGGACTTCAGGGGCCCTCGAACATGTGCCGATAATAGGTGCGATCGGGGCAACGGGCGCACGAACCTGAAGCCGGGGCAGCAGCGTGGACGAACACGGCATCCTTCCCTTGACCGCGGCGAAGATCGTCGAGCGCGCCGCATTGCTCGAAGCCGTCGCCGCCCACCGCCGCGCCGGACGCCGCATCGTCCATTGCCACGGCTGCTTCGACATCGTCCACCCCGGCCACATCCGCTACCTGCAGTTCGCCCGGCGCCAGGGCGACGTGCTGCTCGTCTCGCTCACCGGCGACGCAGGCATCGACAAGAGCGCCGAGCATCCCTACATCCCTCAGGAGCTGCGCGCCGAAAACATCGCCGCCATCGAGTTCGTTGACCTGGTGCACGTCGATCCCGAGCCGACGGCTGTGGCGCTGATCCGCGCCGTCCGGCCCGACGTCTACGTCAAGGGACGCGAGTACGAGGGCTCGACGCACCCCGGTTTCCTCGCCGAACGCCGCGCCGTCGAAGAGTGCGGCGGCACGGTGATCTTCTCCGGCGGAGACGTCGTCTTCAGCTCGACGCAGCTCGTACAGCAATACGCCGACCCGGCGGCGCTCCGCGCCCAGCGCCTGCCGATGCTCTGCCGCCGCCACGCCATCAGCGCCGACTCCCTCCGGCGCACCCTGGCGCGGTTCACCGGCCGGCGGATCATCGTCGCCGGCGACATCATCGCCGACCGCTACGTCCTCTGCGACGCGGTCAGCGTGGCTTCGGAAGCGCCCGTGATCTCCCTCGTGCAGCTCGAAGAACGCTGCTACCTCGGCGGCGCTGCCGTCGTCGCACGCCACGTGCAGGCGCTCGGCGCCTCGCCCGTGCTCATCGGCGCCGTCGGCGACGACGAGCGCAGCATCTGGGCCGTGGACGAGCTGCAACAGGAAGGCATCCGCACGCACCTGCTGCGGCGGACCGGACACCTGCCGCAGAAGTCGCGCCT
>CAZNDQ010000547.1:0-3104 GCA_964571825.1 uncultured Planctomycetales bacterium
GACTCGCTCCGTGCCGCCTCTTGCGGCACCGCATAGAGCGGCACGTTGCACAGCAGAACCGCTGCCATCACTACACAGGTTCCTGATTGCCGCGTTCTGATCATCGCCGCATCTCCCGCTTCAATCCCGTTTGGGGCCGCTTCACCGCCGCCGCGCCGCGATCATATAACCACCCGGCCGGTTCGTCACGCCGCCCCAGGCGCGTTGTCCATAAACCACATTCGGCACAACCCGCACAACCGCTCAAGGCCGAAATCGCTCGAATCGACTCACTCCCTGTGGCGGCCATTGGGTCCGATGCACCTCGCACGGCCACCCGACCGCCGCGGCGCAGCGCTTGCACGCCTCCCGACGGGACACGCACGCGGAGGCTCCCGGTGCGCATTCGCCCCGTCGACGACGCCGTTACGCCGCTGGTCATTCATCTGCCGCTGTGGCGATGGCGCGCCGCGCGCATCCGCTGTTCCGCCTTTTATCGTTACGGCCTGGTGCCAGTCTGGAGCCTGCGTGCGCTGCACGAGCCGCCGCCGATACGTCTCGACTTCGTTCCCGTGCGCGAGATCGCCGACCGTTTCGAGTGGTCGCCCCCCGCGCCGCCGCCGTACCCGCTGATTGATCGGCACTGGCCGAGTGACGAGCCGCCTCCGCCGCCGCCCGCGCCGCCGATCACGATCATCGAAGCTGCAGCGCGTCCGCCAACTCTCCGCACCGGCGGCGCCTTTGACATCTACATCTGACAATGACAAGTCGGAAAAGCCGTCATGCTGAGCCCAGCGAAGCATCTCTGATCGCGCTTTCCGTCCAGCACGCCGACAAAAACACAACCTCCTCTGTAGAGCGTTCTCAAACCGTTCGTCCCTGCCGGGCCTGATCGTCTTGCGCCAGCAACTTCCGCCGCAGCATGTTCAGCAGCACGATGCAGGACCGCTCGCGGATCACATCGCGCGGCGACTGCTCCCCCAGACGCAGTTCGCGCACCTCCGCGCCGCGCTCGACCGCCAGCGCCACGTACACCAGCCCCACCGGCTTGTCGGGCGTCCCACCGTCGGGCCCGGCGATGCCCGTCGTGGCCAGCGCGTAGTCCGCCTCGCTGCGCTGGCGACAACCAAGCGCCATCGCCTGCGCCACCTCCGCGCTCACCGCCCCATGCCTTTCCAGCAGCGGCGGGGGCACGCCAAGAAACCGCTTCTTGGCGCGGTTGGAGTAGGTCACCGCGCCGTCGAGGAAATAGGCGCTGCTGCCCGGCACGTCAGTGATCATTTTCGCCAGCAGACCGCCCGTACACGATTCGGCAACGGCGAGCGTTTTCCCGGCGGTGCGAAGCAACCCGCCTACCACCGCCGCCAGCGAGTCATGTCCGCGCCCGAACACAGCATCGCCGAGCCGCTCGCACACCTCGTGCACGTCCGATTCCAACAATGTCCGCGCCACCTCGCGCGTTTCGCCGAGCGCGCGGATGCGCACGCTGATGATGCCCAGCGCCGCCGTCGTCCCCACCGCCGGGTTCCGCCCCGCAGCCATCAGGTCGGCGATCAGCCCGCCCACCTCCGACTCCGGCTTGCCGCAGGTGTGAACCACTTCGCACAGCGTCACCCGCCCACGCTGCGCGGCGGCCAGCACCGGCCGGACGTCGCGCTCGAACATCGCCCGCATCTCGAACGGCACGCCCGGCAGGACAAACACCTCGGCCGCGCCGATCCGTGCGCGCAGTCCCGGTGCCGTCCCGCATGGATTGTCGATTGCCCGCGCCCCGCGCGGCACCAGCGCCTGCCGGCGATTGCCTTCGCGCATCGTCATCTTCCGCTGCGCAAAAAATGCCTCGATCCAACGCAGCGCCTCCGCGTCCTCCGCCAGCTCGACGCCCAGTGTCGCGGCCAGCGCCGCCCGCGTCCGGTCATCCTCCGTCGGCCCCAGCCCTCCGCTGACAACGACGCACTCGCCCATTGCCGCTGCATCCGTCATGGCGCGCGAGATCGCCGCCTCGTCGTCCGGAACCGTGACGTGCGCACAGACTTCAATCCCCAGCGATTCGAGTTGCGCCGCGAGCCACGCCGAGTTCGTGTCCACGGTCTGCCCGGAGGTCAATTCAGTCCCGATGCTGATCAGAACCGCTCGCATCCGGCGCAGTATAGCGCCGCCCGCAGTCGCGGAGAATGGACCGCGCGGTCGGGCGCGGCGATAATGCGGGCATGGTGCGTATTCACGATTACGGCCGCGTTGCCGTGCCGCGCGTCTCAGCCGCGGCAGTCCCGCTGCTCCTGGCGTCGCTGGGCGGCTGCACGCCCAGTGTCCGGCTCGACGTCACGCAGCCCGGCCGCCCCGCCCCGCTCGACCGCCTCGAGTTGCGCGGCAAGTGGGCATTTTTCGATACTGGTCCCGACGGCAACCGTCTGCTCCTGGCGACCGCCCACCCGGGTGCGATGGACGGCCAGCGACAATACTACCTCTATCTGCTGCTGCCGGATCGGTCCGGGGTGGCCCGCATCGGCGACCCGTTGGCCGAGGGTTCGGCGGATCGCTGTGCCGGGTTCTTCATTCAACGCAGCGGAGCCCTCGCCGGACGGGCGGAGTTCATCCGCGGCGATCTCAAGGTCAGCCAGGTGCCGCTTGGCCGCGGCATTGTGCGCACCGGCCGCGTCGTGTTGCATTGCGACGATGGCACGGTGATCGACGGCCGGTTCACTGCACGCCGTCGCCCGCTCGAGCTGCGCACCTTTGAGCAGGAAACGTATCCGCCGGATGTGGCTGCGCTGCGTCGCAGCGCGAGGCAGACAGGGCAAGGCCCATCCTGACCCGTGCGCCGTGCGCATCGTGCGCCGGCAAGTCCTCCCGACGAGTGGAGAACCCGCCTTGGCGTCAACGATTGATCCCAGCGTCGAAAAGGCCTGCGAGGAGTTCCGCCGCAAGTTTGCCGCCGTCCGCGATGAGATCGGCAAGGCCATCGTCGGCCACAGCGAGATCGTCGAGGGCGTGCTGACGTGCCTATTTGTCGGCGGCCACGTGCTGCTCGAGGGCGTCCCGGGGCTGGGTAAGACCTATCTTATCCGCTCGCTCTCTCAGGCGCTGAGCCTGAACTTCTCGCGCATTCAGTTCACGCCGGACCT
>CAZNDQ010000548.1:0-3088 GCA_964571825.1 uncultured Planctomycetales bacterium
AGAATTTCGAACTCGGGCGCAACTTCGCCAACAAGCTGTGGAACGCGGCCCGCTTCGCCTTCATGAAGATCGAAGGGGCAGAGCTGCGGCGGCTGCGGCTGGGCGACCTGGCGCTCGAGGACCAGTGGATCCTCTCGGAACTCTCGCGCTCCGCCGCGGCCGTCAACGAGGCGCTCGGCTCGTTTCAGTATGCGCGGGCGGTCAGTCTGATGCGCGATTTCTTCTGGGACAGCCTCTGCGACTGGTATCTGGAACTGGTCAAGGTCCGCCTCGACGAAAACAACCAGCCCGACGAAGCGCGCCAGGTGCTCGCCTGCTGCCTCGACCAGACGCTGCGGTTGCTGCACCCGGTGATCCCGTTCATCACTGAGGGGCTTTGGCGGGCGCTCAACCAGGTGGCACCGCACCGCGGTCTGCCCGGCCTCGTGCCGTGCCCACCGACAGAGGCCGCCCTCGTCGCTCTGTATCCCCCCGCCGACGGCTGGCCTGCGGTTCGCAATGACGGGCTCGTCGCGGCTTTCGCACGCTTGCAGGAGGTGACGCGCGCCGTGCGCGACGTGCGCATGCGGCTGGGGCTGGCGGCCAGGCAGCCGCTGGACGTTCTCGTGCGCACGCGGGCGGAGGACGCTCCGTCCATGCGCGAGACCTCGCACATCCTCCGCCGGCTGGCGGGGATCGGCACGCTGACGGTCGACCCGGCGGCGCAGCGCCGTGCGAACTCCGCCACCGTGGTCTTCCCCGACCTGCAGGTCTACGTGCTCGACTGCATCGACGACCAGCGCGAGCGGTCGCGCATCACGGCGGAACTCGCCGAGGTTGACGGCATGATTGCGGCGAAACGGAAGAAACTGGCAAACGAACAGTTCGCCTCGCGCGCGCCAGCCGAGGTTGTGCAGGCCGAGCGCGAGCGGCTGGCGGAGATGGAGACGCGGCGCGAGATGCTGCACCAGAGCCTGTGCGGGCTGGACTAGCGAGCGCGTCGGGTGATCGAGGTTCGTTGAGGCGCACGCGCTCCGGCGGCGCGGCCGGGCGCGGCGCAACGGCATGACCTGGCAACTCCTTATCCTCGTACTGCTGCTGGGCTGTTCCGCGTTCTATTCCGGCGCCGAAACCGCGCTGTTCAACCTGACGGCGCAGCAGCGCAACGAGTTCTCGCGCTCTTCCAACAGGCTGCACCGCGCCGCCGCCGACCTCATCCGCCACCCCGACCTGCTCATCCTGACGCTGATGCTGGGCAACATGACCGTGAATGTGGCGTTCTTTGCGCTCAGTTCGACGGCGGTGATCAGCGCCGCAGCGCATCTGGCACCGTGGCAGGCGACCCTGATCGGGCTCGCGCCGCTGCTGGCGATCATCCTCTTCGGCGAGGTGTTCCCCAAGACGGTGGCGCTGGCCCACCCGGCGGGCATCGCTACGCTCGTCGCCCTGCCGCTGTCCGCCATACATCGCCTGGTCACGCCGGCCCAGCGCACAGCCCAGCGCTACGTCATCAGCCCGCTCGTGCGGCTCTTTTCGCCGGACGAAGCCCACGCCGAGTCCGTCTCACGCGATGAACTCAAGGCCCTGCTCGACACCAGCGCTCACTACGGCACGCTTGACGTCTCCCTTTCGGCTCTGCTCGCCGGCGTCGTCGACCTCTCCGCAATCAAGGTGCGCCAGGCGATGGTGGCGCGGATGGACATCATCGCCTACGATATCCGCGCTCCGCGCGGCGAACTGCTCGACAAGATCCGCAACAGCGGCCTGCGCCGCATCCCGGTCTACGAGCGCCACTTGGACAACATCCTCGGTCTGGTCGATACCCACGAGGTGCTGCTCCAGCCCCACCGCCCGATCCGCGACATGCTCCACGACGTCGTGTTCGTGCCGGAGATCGTGTCGCTGGACAAGCTGCTCGAGACCTTTCGCCAGCGCGGACGAAAGCTGGCCGTCGCGGTGGACGAATACGGCGGCACCGCGGGGCTGATTACGCTCGAGGACGTTGTCGAGGAACTGATCGGCGAACTCCGCGATCCCAATGAGCCGCAGACCGAGCCCGTGCGCCAGATCGGCCCCGACACGTTCATTCTCGACGGCGAGCTGTCGGTCCGCGCCTGGGCCGAGGCTTTCGGCACTCAGCTCCCCAAGCTGCAGGTGGACACCGTGGCGGGCCTGATGACCGCGCTGCTGCGGCGCTGGCCGGGCGTCGGCGACGCGGTGCGGCTCCGTAACCTGACGCTGGCCGTGCGCGAGATGCGCGGGCGGCGTATCACCCGCATCGAACTGACACGCTACGAAACGCCGGACGATCCGGCGACACAGGAGACACCCGCATGACGGATGCGCAGGCCTGGACCGTGGCGCTCTGGCTGTCGGCGGGGCTGGCCTCCGTCTTCTTCTCGGCCATCTATTCCGGTGCCGAGACCGGCACCTACTGCCTGAACCGCATCCGCCTGCACCTGCGCACGGCGCGCGGCGAGCGCGCGGCCGCGCGCCTGCAGCACTTTCTCGGCAATCCGACCCGTCTGATCGTTGCCGTGCTCATCGGCAACAATGTCGTCAACTACGTCTCGACCGCCTCGGCAACGGTGCTGCTGGTCATCGCCGGGTTGAGCAAGCACCAGGCCGAAGCAACCACGATCCTCCTCGTCACGCCGATCCTCTTCGTCCTCGGCGAGATCGTCCCCAAAACGCTCTTCCGCAAGCACGCCGACACGCTGACCTACCGCTGGTCGCTGCTGCTCACGCTGACCGAGCGCTTCTTCACCTGGATCGGGCTGGTGGGTCTCGTATACACCTTCGCCCGAGTTGCGCGCCGGCTCGTGCGCGCCCCCGAGGGCGCCGAGGCACTGCCGGGCAACACCCCGCGCATCCGCGAATTGCTTGTGGAGACAGCCCATACCGGAACGCTGACCGGGCAACAGTCGATGATCGCGCAGAACGTCTTCGAGCTGACCCAGATGCGCGTCAAGGACGTCATGGTGCCATTCGCCCGTGTCGTCCGCGTCCGGGCTGATATTTCCCACGGTGAGTTCGTCGAGGTCGCCGGCCGGGCGGGCAATTCGCGGGTGCCGGTTGTCAGCCCGACCTCCGAACGGCGGATACTCGG
>CAZNDQ010000549.1:0-3083 GCA_964571825.1 uncultured Planctomycetales bacterium
GCCGGTGCTGTACGAGAACAAGGTGTTTCTCGCCGTCGGGCAGGATCCGGAACACGGCGAGGGGCCGGGTCACTTCTATTGCATCGACGCGACGAAGACGGGTGACGTGACGGAAAGCGGGCGAATCTGGCATTACGGGGATGATGATTTCAAGCGGACACTGTCGACGGCGGCGGTGGCGGACGGGCTGGTGTACATGGCGGACCTGAGCGGGTTCCTGCACTGCCTCGACATGGCGACGGGCAAGCGGGTGTGGATCCATGATACGTTTTCGGCGATCTGGTCGTCGCCATACGTGGTGGACGGGAAGGTGATGCTGGGGGACGAGGACGGGGACGTGGTGGTGCTGGCGCACGGGCGGGAGAAAAAGCTTCTGGCGGAGAACGACATGCAGAACTCGGTGTACACGACGCCGGTGGCGTCACACGGGGTGCTGTACATCACGAACCGCAACACGCTGGTGGCGATCGAGCAGGGGGCGGGTTCCGTGCCGGCGGCGGGGAAGCCGTCCGAGAAGGATCAGTCGGGTAAGGATGAAGGGAAGGCGGAACCGCAGGCGGAAAAGAAACCCGGGTAGAGACGCGGCCAGTCACTCCGGGAAGTTTCGAGCGAACGAAGGAGGACGAGGCATGGTCGCACTGCGGCGGGTGAACGATGTCGGCGGTGACACGGCGCGGCGTTTTCGACCCCTGATGATTGCCGCTCAGGTACTGCTGGCGGCGGGGGCGATGTACGTCGGAGACCGGGTCATCGATCCCCTGCCGACACCGGCGGCGACCATGGCGGCCGGCGGATTGGGGGGCATGTGGATCGGTCGGCGGCGGCGCGGCAAATCGGTAGCCATCGGCGCAGCGTTCGGGCTGGCGGCCGGGGTGGGCCTGCATCTCTGGTCGCACTATTCGGAGGGCCGAATGAACCCGGAAGGCGGGCTTTTGCCGCATGTTGCGGTGGACACGGCCCAGGCACTGGTCATTGCCGGGATTGCGCTCGCCCTTGCGGCGTCATTTGAGGTGGCCATGCGGTCGCGCGGCCGGCATTGAATTCGCCGGGCGAGCAGGACGCGGGGAGCTGATTCTTCCGGCGCCTACGATCGGGCACCGGGGTTCACGTTGAAAAGAATGGAGCCGGACACGCCACGATGAGTCTTGAGAGTCGAATCGCTGACGCAAGAAGCCGACTGGACGCGCACACGCGCGAGATCGTCGCGTGGCATTTCGACCCGGCCACGGGGTGTCCATTCTGGCTGGAGTACGCCGCGAGACTGAAGTGGGACCCGCGGAAGGAAATCGGCTGCTACGCCGATCTGGACAAGTTTGAGTCGTTCGAGGACGAGTGGCTGCGGGGCGGGCCGGTACGGCGCTGGGTGCCCAAGGCGTACGCGGACCGACCGATTTATACGTTTGAGACCGGCGGAAGCACGGGGGTGCCGAAGTCGCGGATCAACATCGAGGACTTCCGCATCGACTACGAAATGTTCAGTGAGACGCTGAGCGATGCGGGGTTTCCGCGCGGGGCGGACTGGCTGATGCTGGGCCCGTCGGGGCCGCGGCGACTGCGGCTGGCGGTTGAGCATCTGGCGCAACATCGCGGCGGCATTTGTTTTGCGCTCGATCTCGACCCGCGCTGGGTGGTCAAGATGATGAAGCGGGGGCGGATGGACGTGGTCGAGGACTACAAGAACCACGTCATCGACCAGGCGCTGACGCTATTGCGGGCGCACGACGGGATCCGCTGCCTGTTCGCCACGCCGAAACTGCTCGAAGCGCTGTGCGAGAAGATTTCGCTGACCAAGGCGGGTATCCGCGGGGTATTTTGCGGCGGGACGAGCCTCTCGGCGCAGTTTTACCGCTTTGCCCGCGAGGAGCTGTGCGAAGGCGGGAAGGTGGAGTTCGTGCCGACATACGGGAACACGCTGATGGGTCTGGCGTGCCACAAGCCGTTCGACCCGGCGGACAACTACATGGTGATCTATCACGCGCCGCAACCGCGGGCGATGACGGAGGTGGTCGATCCGGAGCAGCCGCGGCGCGTGGTGGAGTACGGGCAGCGCGGCCGGGTGCGGCTGACGACGCTGACGAAGGAGTTTTTCATGCCGCGCTTCCTCGAGCGGGATGAGGGGGTGCGGACGCCGCCGTGCGAGCGGTATCCGTGGGACGGCGTGGGCGATGTGCGGCCGTTCTCCGGCTTTCAGACGACGGTGGTGGAGGGCGTCTACTGATGTTGCACATTCCCATACTGCGGCAGGGCAAGCCGTACGAGAGCGTGGAGAAGGTGCAGCTCGTGCACCACGCGACGGGCGAGCCGGTGGCGCTGGTCAGTCAGGCCAACAGCGGGCTGATCGCGCGGGACCTGTCGCGCTGGCCGGAGACAATTCTCGAGTCGATCCCCGTCGCGCGGCTGATCGCGATGTGCCGGAAGGCGGCGGACGTGTTCCTCAACGGCGCGGTGCCGATCGGCGAAACGCGGCAGACGTTTGACGACTACGTGCGGCACCTGTCGGCAACGACGGGGATGCCGCATTCGTATTGCCGCAGCAACGCGCGGAAGATTCACAAGGTGCTGGATGAGGTCGACGTGGTGCTGCGCGGGCTGACGCGCGGGTTTGACCTGTCGATTCTCGACGGCGGGTACGGCCCGCACGCCGGTGGGATGTTGAGCTATTACCGGGAAGGACGCACGTTCGGCGCGGTGCTGCCGAGCAATTCGCCGGGTGTTCATTCGCTGTGGGTTCCGGCAGTGGCGCTCAAGGCGCCGATCATCCTCAAGCCCGGGCGCGAGGAGCCGTGGACGCCGCTGCGGATCATCGAGTCGCTGGCGGCGGCGGGCATCCCGCGCGAGGCGATTGGTTTCTATCCGTCGGACCACGAGGGTGCGGCCGTGGTGCTGCGGCGCACGTCGCGCTCGATGCTGTTCGGGGATACGTCGACGACGCGACCGTGGGCGAGCGATCGCCGCGTGGAGATTCACGGACCGGGTTTCAGCAAAGTCATTCTCGGCGACGACGCGGCCGAGCACTGGGAGAAATACGTCGAATTGATGGAGACGTCGATCGCGGCGAACGGCGGGCGCTCGTGTATCAACGC
>CAZNDQ010000550.1:0-3077 GCA_964571825.1 uncultured Planctomycetales bacterium
GAGTCGCAGCCGGGGGAGGCGTGTGGCGTGCAGCAGTCGCCGGTGCCGGGGCAGCCGGAGCCGGAGGTAAAGGACCAGACGGGGCCGGACTGGGAACCGCAGCAACTGAAGACGTCGACGCGCCAATAGTAGGTGGTGAAGGGGTCGAGGGTCGGGAGGGCGCAGTAAGGCGTCTCGACGAAATCGCAGGCGATAGCGGTGGGCGGGTTGAGCGTGTCGACGAAGACGCGGTAGAACTCGGGGCAGGCGGAATACACCAGATCGTCGATGACGAAGGCAGCGGCGGTGGTGTCGATAACGACCTCGACGATGCCGGGACCGTCGAGCTGAATGAACTGGAGGTCGGCGGCAAGGGTGATGTATTCGATATCAACCTGCAGGCCGAGGGAGTTGTAGGCGGCGGCGGCAAGGGGCTGGCCGGCGTCGGTGCCGCTGCCGGCGCGGAGGGAGACGTATTGCATCGGTTCACCGAAGCGGATGAACTCGGGGGCGGCGGGGACGCCGCCGTCGGAGAGGGTGAGGGCGGAATTGAAGGCAAGGAAGTTGGGCGGGGAATGGCCGGTGACGCCAAAGCCGCTGCATTCGTCGAGGATGGCGCCGCCGTCATTTCCGCCGGGGCCCTCGAAGACGACTCCGAGGTGGGCGTAGGCGGTATCGAGGCGGGTGGTCTCGGCGAAGACGCAGGGAGAGGGTGCGTCGTCGAAGTTGATGATGAAAAAGCCGGGGAAGCCGCGCAGCGCGGGATCGAGGGAGGGGGACGGTGGATAACGTGATGGCGCGGGAAACATGTGGGCGGCGTGTGCGGGGGCGGATGACGGGAGCGCGGCCGAGAAGGAGGCGGCGCGGGCGAGCGGCGGGGGAAGGGGGCCGGTGAGGGTGGGGACGCCGGGGTTGCTGGTGAAGGCGATTCCCTGTACGCCCTCGGTACCGCTGGGGCCGACGGGGGTCGCTTCGCCGGTAACGATGTTGATGGTGTAGAGGGTGTCGGTGTCGTCGCTGTGGGCCCAGAGGGTGCCAGCGGCGTCGAAGTCGATGGCCTGAACATTGGGGATGTCGCTGGTGGCGATGAGGGTGGTGTCACCGGTGAATTTGTCGATGAGGCCGAAGCGGCGGCTGCAGCAGTCGATCCCCCAGAGTCGGCCGAGACCGTCGAAGGTGAGCGCGGAGATCTGTCCGCTGCCGAACGGGGGGGAGCCGAAGCCGACGCCGGAAGCGATCAGTGAGGCGGAGCCGTCGAGGTTGACGCGGTAGAGGCGGTCACCGACCAGCGTGTAGGCGTATAGCTGCGCGTTATCGGTCGGGTCGGCGGCGAGCGCGAGCGGAACGAGGAGAAACAGATCCGTTTGGGCCACGAGCTGGGGCCGGCCGTTGATGAGATTGAGCGAATAGAGGTCGCCGCTGAGGTCGAAGCTGTACATGGTGGAGCCGGTCCAGGCGAGCGACGAGGGCGCCAGCAGGCCGAAGGGGGCGGTGGAGCCGATGGAGGCGGCGGCGCCGGTGAGGGTGTTGAAGACGAGGAGCTGGTCGGTGGTGGTATCGACGCCGAAGAGGCGGCCGGTGTCGGGGTTCCAGCGGAGGACGGTGTCGAGGGGGACGGCGGTGGCGGCGTCGGGGGGCGCGGGGTTGCGGGGGAGGTCGGGGCCTTCGCAGCAAGGCGTGACGTCGCAGAAGGTGCCGTCGCCAGCATAGACGGCGTGGGCATCGTCACAGATTTCGGGTGACGTTTCGAAGCAGTAGCCGGTGAGGCCGCGCGCGTGGGTCTGCGCCTGGAGGAGCGAGGCGGAATCGGACCCGAAGACGGTCCTGGTGTCGCCGGAGCCGGGCGGCAGGTTGGAGGAGCGACCGAAGTCGGGCAAGGTGTGACAGGGCGGGGAGCAGACGGGGTCATCGCAGCAGGAGTCGAGGATGCAGACCTCGCCGCCGGGGCAGTCGGCGGTGCCGCCGGGGCAGGGTGAGCCGCAGGGTGCGCGGCCGTCGATGCAGACTGTGTCGCCCTCGGTGGATTCGAAGCAGCCGCAGAAGAAGTCTCCGCCGCAGAGGTGGATCTCGCCGCTGGTGCAACTGCTTGGCGCGACACAATCGAAAGGCGGGCAGCAGGCGCCGATGGGGGACTCGGGGCAATCGAGGGCGCCGGTACAGGGCGGGTCGTCGTCGTGATGAATCAGTTCGAGGCCGAAGGTACCGGACGTTCCGGCGACGCCCCAGACGAGGATGTAGTAGACGGCGCCGGGCTCGGTGCACCAGGTGACGGAGGAGGCGCGGTGTACGCCGATGTCGAAGGGGTCGCAGGCGGGGTCATAGGGGCCGGGGGCATCATTGTTGGCGGCGACGCAGGTGAGGTCGCTGCAACTGCCGCAGAAGACGGAAAGGTAGGAATTGTAATTTGTGGCTTCGCTGCAGGTCGTGGCGGTGAAGGAGTAGCCTGTGCCGACGGTGTAGAACCAGAGGCCCGGAGCGCTGTAGAGGATGCCGCGCGCCGGCGGGGCGGGTTCGAGGATGCAGGCGGGGGCCATGTCGGGCGAGGCTTTGGCCGTGCTCTCGACTCGGAACGAATCGAGGTGAGCGAAGTGCGCGCCTTCGCAACTGTCGTTTTCGGGGGGGCCGCCGCGCAGGTTGACGAGTGAATCCACGGCCGGGGTTTCGGCGCGGTCGGGGCCGATCGGTCGTGCATGGCGCACACCGTCGGTGGCGGGCGGTGAGGGCGCTGAATTGCGTGTGGCGTCGGGGGCTGGGTGATCGGCGGCGGGTGCGAGGGCGAGCGCGGCGAGAAGCGATGATTGGATGATCCGCGCGAGCATGGGCGAACCCTCCGCGATTCGGGCGGACCGGTGTGCGGGATGTCTGCTATGGAGGGGAGGAGGTCAGCGTGGCCGCCCGAACGAGTTGAGGGTAATTCCGAGAGCAGATCGATGCAAGGAAAATGTGGCCCTGATGCATCGGGCGAGATACAACGGCCTCGCGCCGGCGTCGTTGGGGGCGTGTTGTGGCTTCGATAGCAAGCGTGGATTCGCCCGCGCGGCGGGTCCGGCATACATTGCGCAGCGTTGGTCGGGCAGGCGGAGGTGCGGGGCGAGAGG
>CAZNDQ010000551.1:0-3067 GCA_964571825.1 uncultured Planctomycetales bacterium
TGAAGCCGGGCAACATCCGCGTCGACTCCGTCGGCGAGCCGCGAGTGCTCGATCTCGGCCTCGCCAAGACCAGCCTCGCCGCCGCCAGCCCCAGCGCGCCGGCCAGCCTGACTCAGACGGGCCAGTTCCTCGGCACCCTCGCCTACGCCAGCCCCGAACAGGCCGAGGGCGCCGCGGACGAGGTCGACGTCCGCACCGACGTCTACGCACTCGGCGTCATGCTTTACGAACTGCTCAGCGGACGCCTCCCGTATCCCGTGACCGGCAAGCTCCCCGACGTGCTGAACAACATCAGGCACACCGAACCCGCCCGGCCGGCAACGCACCGCGAGTTCCGCGGCGACCTCGACACGATCCTTCTCAAGTGCCTCAGCAAGGACAAGGATCGCCGCTATCAGGCTGCCGGAGAACTGGCCGCCGACATTCGCCGTTACCTCGAGGGCCGCCCCATCCACGCCCGCCGCGACAGCGCCATTTACGTGCTCCGCATGTTTGCCCGCCGACATCGCGTGGCAGCGCTCATCTCCATCGCCTTCGTCGGCCTCCTCGGGATTTCAAGTATCACGCTCGCTTACATGTATTCGCGACAGACGCAACTGCGCGAGCTTGCCGAAGCCAATGGACAGCGCGCCCGCGAGAACGAGGCGCTGGCCGTCCGGCGCGAGGCCGAGACCCGTCAGGTCGCTGAGTTCCAGGCCGCCCAGCTCGCCGGCGTCGACGTGCGACGCATGGGCGCCGGCCTGCGATTGGACCTGCTGGACAGCGCCGCGGCTGCAGCCCGCGCCTCCGGCGCCGACGCCGACGCCGTCGCGAAGCAATTGGCCGATGCGGACCGGATCCTCGCCGCGATCAATTTCACCGATCTGGCCCGGCACGCGCTGCAGGAGAACGTCTTCGAGCGCGCACTCGAAGCCATCAACCTGCAGTTCAATCAGCAGCCGCTCGTCCAGGCCGGGCTCTTCCAGACGCTCGCCGACACGATGCGCGCCATCGGCCTGTTCGAACAGGCGATGTGTCCGCAGACCCGCGCGCTCGAAATTCGCCGCGCCGAATTCGGCCCCGATCATCCCGACACGCTCACCTCCACCTGCAATATGGGCCTCCTCCTCGAAGCGATGGGGCGCCTGGACGATGCGGCGCCGTACTACCGGGAGGCGCTCGATAGCCGCCGACTCATACTGGGCGACGACCATCCCGACACCGCCGCCTCCGTCAACAACATGGGCAGCTTGCTCCATCGCTTTGGCCGCTACGACGAGGCACTGCCCTACTGTCGTGAGGCGGTCGACGCCAACCGCCGCATCCTCGGCCACGACCACCCCGATACCCTTAATTCCATGAACAACCTGGCCTTCCTGCTCAAGTCCATGAGCCGCTACGACGAAGCGGCGACACTCTTTCACGAGGCGCTGGATGCACGTCGCCGCGTCCTCGGCAACGATCACGCTCAAACCCTCAACATGATCAACAGCATGGGCTCCCTCTACGCCGCCAGGGGACAGTTGGAGGTCGCCAGAGGTTACTACGAAGAAGCGCTGGCAGGCCGGCGCCGCGCCCTCGGCGACATGCATCCGCAGACCTTGGAATCGTTTAACGGGATGGGCACGTTGCTCCAGCAGATGGCCCGCTACGATGACGCTGAGACGCACTTCCGCCATGCGCTCGAGGGGCAGCGGCAAACCCTCGGCAACGATCATCCTGAGACCTTGATTACCATCAACAACATCGGCCACCTCCTTCATTCGACCGGGCGACTCGACGAGGCACTGCCCTACTATCAGGAAGCGCTCGACACGTTCCGCCGCACACGCGGGCCCGAGCACCCCAACACGCTCACACTGCTTGGCAACATGGCCAGCCTGCTCAAAATGTCGGGACGATTGGACGAGGCAGCTCCATACCACCATGAGTCGCTCGAAATCGCACGCCGTGTCATGGGCAACGAACATCCCACCACGCTAAATGCGATGCTGCGAATGGGCAGCCTCCACCAGAGCGAGGGCCGCCTGGACGAGGCGATGGCGCTCTATCGCGAAGCACTCGACACCAGCCGCCGCGTTCTTCCCCGGGAGCACGTCCTCACCATCGCCTCGATCGCCTACATGGGCAGTCTCCTCGAAGCGTTCAGTCAGCTCGATGAAGCCCTGCGCCATTGGGACGAAGTGCTCGCCATTCGTCGCCGTGTGCTGGGCGACACGCATCCCGACACCCTGATCGCCATCAACCGATCGGGTACCCTGCTCCGCAGGTTGGGCCGCCTGCCCGAAGCGGAACTCCACCTGCTCGAAGCCGCCTCCGGCGCCGCAGCACTGCCGCCCGAGCACACCCTGCACACCCAGGTGGCGCAGAGTCTGGCCGATCTCTACGAGGCCTGGCACGCGCTCGACCCCCAGGCTGGCCACGATCAACATGCCGCACAGTGGCGCAGCAGGCTCGACTAATTGCCGGACAGGGACCCGCCCGCGTCGCGGCGCTAGCCGCGGACAGAAAATTCGCGCATCGCCGGATCTTCTCCGATTTCGCGTGAGCGATCGCCCGACCTGTCGCTTGATCCGATGAGCGACACCGAGTCCTGATGACAACGGCGTGTGGTGCGCCGGAGTCGGCGCATCCGCCGTGGACCGCGGGCCGGAAATCGACGCAAAAGATCGGAGGACGTCATGAATATCCTTCGCTGCATCCCAACCGCGCTTCTCCTTCTTGCCGTCACGGCGATCCACGCCCGTGCCGATGTCCTGGTCGGAAACGCCTTCACTTACCAGGGACGCTTCACCGAAGACGATAACGCCGTCGATGGCACGGCCGACTTTGAATTCACCCTGTGGGACGATCCCCTCGCCGGCTCGCAGGAGGGCCCGACGCTCACCTTCGACGGCGTCGGCGCCAACCCACCCCCCGTCAACGTCACCGACGGCCTGTTCACGGTTCAGCTTGACTTCGGCGCGGCCCCCTTCGACGGCAACGCCCGCTGGCTCCAGATCGCCGTCCGTTACCCCTCCGGCGGCGGCGTCTACACGTCGTTGACTCCGCGCCAACCTCTCACCCCGGCGCCCTATGCGCTGTATGC
>CAZNDQ010000552.1:0-3064 GCA_964571825.1 uncultured Planctomycetales bacterium
TGATGAAGCCGGCGACGACGCGCGCGGCGACGGCGAGCATCTCGTGGGCGTCGGCGGACGCGCGGAGCGCGGGCTCCTTGGTGAGCTGCAGGTCGCGGTGATAGCCGGAGGGCAGGCGGGCGGTGAGCATTTCCAGCTCGATGACGCGGGCGCGGAGGCGGGCGGCGCGGGCGCGGAGCAGTTCGAGCACGTCGGGGTTGTGCTTCTGGGGCATGATGGAGGAGCCGGTGGTGAGGCTCGGGGGGAGGGAGAAGAAGCCGAACTCGGCGGTGGAGAAGAGGAGCAGGTCGCAGGCGAAGCGTTCGAGGACGGCGGCGAGGTCGGCGGCGAGGCGAGCGAAGTACTTTTCGAGGCGGCCGCGGCTGTTCTGTACGTCGATGGGGCTGCGCTGTGCGCGCGAGAAGCCGAGCAGCGTCGCGGTGAATTCGCGGTCCAGCGGCAGCGGGACGCCGTAGCCGGCGCCGGTGCCGAGGGGGCAGACGTCGAGGCGGTCGAGGAGGACAAGCGCGGCGTGCAACTGTTCGAGCGTGGCTTCGGCGGTGGCGTGGAGCCACTGGCCGACGGTAGAGGGCATGGCGGGCTGCATGTGGGTGTAGCCGGGCATGGGAGTCGGGCCGTCGCGCTCGGCGCGGACGAGGAGGGCGTCGAGGAAGCGGGCGGCGGCGTCGAAGAGGGCGAGGGTTTCGTGGCGGAGGAAGAGACGGAGGGCGGTGGCGATTTGGTCGTTGCGGGAGCGGCCGGTGTGAATCTTCTCTCCGGCGGGTCCGCAGCGCTGGATGAGGAAGGCCTCGATGGCGGTGTGGCCGTCTTCGTGTTCGGCGGTGATCTCGAAGCGACCGGCGGCGGCGAGGGCGTCGATCTCGGCGAGGGCGGCGAGGAGGGAGGACAGTTCGCGCTCGTCCAGCAAGCCGATTTGCGCCAACGTGCGCGCATGGGCGGCGGAGCCGAGGCAGTCCCAGTGGACGAGCTGGGCGTCGAGGCGGGGGTCGTCGCCGACGGTGAAGCGATGGACGAGGTCGTCGAGGGGTTCGCCTTTTTCCCAGAGGCGCGGTGAGGGCTGGGTCATGTCACAGGCTCCTCGGCGGTGAGTTGCATGTAGGCGCGGACGATGCGTTCGCAGGCGTCGGCGCCGGCGGCGAGTTCGGCGTCGGTGATGTATTCGTCGGGGGTGTGGGAGCGGGCGGAGTCGCCGGGGCCGATCTTGACGGCGGGGACGCCGCGGAGAAAGACCATGTCGCTCATGGCGGGGCTGCCGGCGGGGCGAGCGTCGGGGAGCGCGCGGAGGACGGCGCGGACGATGGCGGCGTCGGCGGGGGTTTCGACGGGGGCGAGGCGATCGCTGTGGACGGCGAGTTCGCTGCGGAGGGCGGCGCGAAGGCGCGCGAGGAGGCGGTCGTGGGGTTCGAGCGGCGTGGTGCGGACGTCGAGGGTGAATTCGCAGGCGTCGGGGATGACGTTGTTGGCGATGCCGCCGCTGATGCGGGTGACATTGGCGTGGGCGGCGCCGAGGAGCGGGTGGGGCGGGCCCCAGTCGAACGCGCGCAGGCGCGCGATGTCCTCGGCGGCGAGGGCGATGGCGTTTTGGGCGCGGTCGGGGGGCGTGTTGGCGGGGTGTGCGGTGCGCCCGCGCGCCGTGCCGCGCAGCACGAGCAGGCCGCGCTGGGCGATCATGGGCGTCAGGCCGGTGGGCTCGCCGACGATGGCGGCGTCGAGGGGGCGTAGCGCATCGACGATGGTGGAGAGGCCGGCGCCGCTGATTTCCTCTTCGGCGGTAAGGGCGAGGACGAGGGTGCCGCCGAGCGGTTGGCCGCGGTGCAGGGCGCGGTGAATGCGCAAGACGGCTTCGATCATGGCGGTGACGCAGCCCTTGGCGTCGTTGGCGCCGAGGGCGATGAGTCGGCCGTCGGCGCGGCGCGGGGTCGTGGGGTCGGCAGACCAGCCGGCGCCGGCGGGGACGGTGTCGAGGTGGGAGTTGAGGAGGAGGCGCGGGCGGGGTGCGTCGCCGATCTCGCACCAGACGTTGTTGGCGTCGCGGCGGGTTTCGATGCCGGCGTCGGCGAGTTCGGCGCGGACGGCGTCGGCGATCGCGGCCTCGTGGCGCGAGAGGCTGGGGATGGCGACGAGTCGGGCGAGTCGTTCGATCATCCGGCCACCGCGGGTTCGGTGCGCGGCGCGCGAGGTGCGGCGCCGGCGGAGGATTCGGGTTTGCGGTCTTCGGGAGCGGGGACGATGAGCGTGCCGCAGCCCTCGTTGGTGAAGACTTCGCCGAGGAGGGAGTCGGGGGCGGTGCCGTTGATGATGTGGACGCGGGGGACGCCGCCGCGGAGCGCTTCGGCGCAGGCGGCGAGCTTGGGGAGCATGCCGCCGCCGATGGCACCGCTGCGGCAGAGTTCGTCGAGCTGGGGCAGCTCGAGATAGGACTGGAAAGTGGCGGGGTCGGCGAGGTTGCGCATGACGCCGTCGACGGTGGTGACGAGGAAGTACTTGGCGGCGCCGAGGGCGACGGCGATGCGTGCGGCGAGGGTGTCGGCGTTGACGTTGAGGACCTGGCCGGCGTCGTCGGTGGCGAGGGAGCAGACGACGGGGACGTAATCGGCGTCGAGGAGTTTGCGCAGGAGGCCGGCGCGGACCTCGCCGATGTCGCCGACGTAGCCGAAGTCGACGACGCGCGTTTCGCCGGAGGCGGGGTCGGAGACGGACTGCATCGGGCGTTTGCGGGCGATGACGGTGCCGGCGTCGATGCCGGTGAGGCCGACGGCGGGTACATGGGCCGCGTGCAGCGCCGCCGCGAGGTCGGTGTTGATCGTGCCGGCAAAGGTCATCTTGACGACGTCGAGGGCGGCGGCGTCGGTGATGCGGCGTCCGGCGAAGAGCTGGGGGGTCTGGCCGAGGCGCTCGGTGAGCGCGTTGGCCTGGGGGCCGCCGCCGTGGACGACGACGAGCTTGATGGAGAGCTGATAGAGCAGGCCGAGCTGGTCGACGAGGTTGTCGAGCAGCGGCCCGGGCGCACAGAGCTGCCCGCCGAGCTTGACGACGAAGACGCGGCCCTTGTAGGCGCGGATGT
>CAZNDQ010000553.1:0-3050 GCA_964571825.1 uncultured Planctomycetales bacterium
CGCAGCCGTAGAGTAGACGAGCCGTGACGTCTCGGCCGGCCTCGTCTGTGCCGAGCCAGTGCGCGCGGGAAGGGGGAGCAAGGATGTCGGGCGAGATCTCGCGGCGGCCCCAGGGGATGGGCGGCCAGAGGGCGAAGTCGCCGTGTTCGAGGAGGCGTTTGGGAACGGCGGACTGGAAGTCGAAGGGCGAGGATTGCGGCAGTAAACGGCCGAGAACCGGAACGCGGCGGAGCAGGTCCTTTGGGGCGGGGAAGTAGAGGCGTCCCTGATGGCGGCAGATCAGAGGTCGGTCGGAGGCGAGTACGGGGGCGAGTAAAGCGGCGGCGAGCAGTAGCGAGATGAGGATGAGGGCGGCGCGGCCGCGGCGGTCGGCGCGCAGTGCGCGGAGCGGGGTGAGCGGGCGCGCGAGGGGCAATGCCGGTGGGGCAACGGCGTCACTCATGGCGGCTCCTCGGATCGGCCCAAAGGCAGGCGAGATCGGCGAGTAGGGTTCCGCCAAGTACGACGGCAGCGCTGACGGAAGTGGCGCCCATGATGATGGGGATGTCGCGCTGGAGGAGTGCGTCGTAGAGGAGCCGGCCGATGCCGGGCCAGGAGAAAATGACTTCGAGGACAACAGAGCCGCTGACGACGCCGGGGAGCATGAGGCCGAGCAGCGTGATGAGGGGGATGAGGGCGTTGGGCAGGGCGTGGGCGCGAACGACGCGCGGCCGGGAGGCGCCCTTTGCGCGGGCGGTGCGGACGTAGGGGCGGCCGAGCTGGTCGAGCAGTCCGGCGCGGACGAAGCGTGCCAGGTAGGCGAGGATGGGGACGGTGAGGCAAATAATGATGAGGGCGGCGTGTCGTAGGAGATCGAGAAAACGTGCGGGCCATGACAAATCAGTGAAGTTGTCGGAGGTCATGCCACGGAAGGGGAGGGCGTCGCAGCGGACGCCGAGGAGGAGGATGAGGGGCATGGCGAGGACGTAGGGGGGGATGGTGTAGAGGGCGTAAAGGACGACACTGGTCACGGAGTCGAGGGGAGATTCA
The DNA here is from genome assembly GCA_964571825.1 of uncultured Planctomycetales bacterium. Classification (GTDB taxonomy): domain Bacteria; phylum Planctomycetota; class Phycisphaerae; order UBA1845; genus CAZNDQ01. The sequence continues at coordinate 1,030 of CAZNDQ010000553.1, forward strand.
CGGTGGCGGGCAGCGAGGGCGCCCAGCCAGAGCGCACCGAGCGTGCCGACGAGCAGGGCGATACCGGAGATCGCAGCGGTGGGGCCGAGAGCGCGGCTAATTCGGGCGGAGACGAGTTGTCCGTCGGCAAAAGAGCGGCCCCAGTCGAGTCGCAAAGCGCTCCAGAGCCAGGAAGCGTAGCGCGTGGCAAGCGGGTCGTCGAGTCGGAGATAGACGCGAAGCTGCTGGACATCGGCGGCGGAGATTCGGCCGTCGGTCTGCGCGGCGGCGAGTTGGGCGGGGTCACCGGGTGCGAGATGAATGAGGACGAACGTGACGAGGGTGATGCCGACCCAGGTCGGGACCAGGAGGAGCAGTCGGCGGAGCAGATGCGCCTTCATGGGCGATCCGAGGCCGCGCGGTACGTGGCGTCGGCGCGCGGCGTCCACCAGTCGAGCACGCCGGGATAGAAGTTATCGATGCCGCGGGGGCAGAGTTCGACGCCGCGGAGGCGAATACGGAAGGCCCAGAGTTCGGCGCGGTTCCAGAGAAAGGTGTAGGGCTGGGCCAGGTAGAGGAGGCGATCGAGTTCGCGGTAGCAGGCCTGTCTGCGGAGGGGGTCGTTGTTGCGTCGTGCTTCCTCGAAGAGACCGTCGACGCGGGGGTCGTTGAGGCCGACGTAGTTGCGACCGCCTTCGCGGGCGGAGCTGTGCCAGACGTTGGCAGCGGCGTCGGGGTCGGGGGAGAAGCCCCAGGCGCCAATCATGGCCTGGAACTCGTGTTTTTCGCGGCGTTGGACGAAAGCGCCGAATTCGAGGGTCTGGGTCAGCATGTCGATGCCGAGAGTTCGGAGGTCTTCCTGGAGGACGGCGGCAATGACGGGGCTGGCAGGTGAGCCCTGCGCGCAGAGGAGCGTGAACTCGAACTTGACGCCGTCCTTGCGGCGCCAGCCGTCTGCGGGATCGACTTTCCAGCCGGCGCGGTCAAGGAGTCGGGCGGCTTCTTTGGTGTCGTAGTTGTAGGGTCGGACAGTGGGGTTGTGCGCCCAGAACCAGGAGGGCCAGATGCCGGTGCAGGGGGAGAAGAGGCCGAAGTGAATGCGGTCAATGAGAAGGGGGACGTTGGTGGCGTGGGTCATGGCGCGACGTACGAGGGGGTCGGCGAAGAAGGGGTTCGAACCGTCGAGGTTCCATCCGATGTAGACGTAGTCCCCGCCTTCGCGGCGGACTTTGCGCGCCACGCGCTGGAAGGAATCGTTGTCGGTGCCGCGGGCGAACTGTTCGGCCGTGAGAGGGGTTTCGTCGAGGTCTCCCTTCTCCAACAGGAGCAGCCGCGCATTGGCATCTGGGACGATGCGAAAGACGATGCGGCGGAAGTGGGGCCGGCGACCGGGGAAGTCGTCCCAGCGGTCGAGAACGATGCGGTCGTTCTCGTGCCACTCGACGAAGCGCACGGGCCCGTAGCCGACGGGGGCACGGTTCAGCGCGACGCAGGCGTCGGTGCGACTGAGCGTGGGGTCGTCATCCTTGAGCGGGGCGTAGAGGTGGCGGGGGATGATGCTGAAGGCGAGGTTGGCGCGGGCGGTGGTGCCGGGGGCGCGGTGCAGGAAGCGGATGCTGAATTCATCGAGTGGCTCGCAGGCGGAGACCTGCTGTGCGGCGGTGCGCATAACGCCGGCGGGGACTCGATCGTCGAGGATTTGCTGCCAGGAGAAGACGACGTCCTCGGCGGTGAAGGGGTGTCCATCGTGCCAGCGGAGACCGGGGCGGAGGCGGACGGTGGTTTCGGTGAGGTCGGGGGAGTCTTCATATTCGGCGACGAGGTCGGGGTGGGGGATGAGTTCGAGGTCGCGGGTCCAGACGAAGAGCGGGGGGAAGAGAAGGTCGGCGAGCGCAAATTCGTAGGCGGAGGAGCGGAAGACGGGGTTGAGGGTACGCGGTCCGGCGGACAGGACGCGGTAGAGGGTCGCGTCGGAGTCGATGAGCGTGGCGTCGTCGGGGGCGGGTTGGGATTCGCGGCGGTGGAGCAGGGCGTCGCCGGCG
>CAZNDQ010000554.1:0-3048 GCA_964571825.1 uncultured Planctomycetales bacterium
GTGCATCAGGGCCGCATGCGGGTGGAGGTGGAATCGGCGCGCCACCGCACGGGGCGGCGGCGCGCGGTTCACTCGGCGGGGGAAGGCGCAAGCGGCGGCGGTGCGTGCAGGCGGGCTTTCCCCTCGGCAGAAAGATCGCCGCGCGCCGCTGCCTTGTTTTCGTCCTCACGAACGAGATTGAGTCCGCCGTCGGCTTCGAGCGTCAGCACCCAGCGCTCGCCGGGCGCCATCGGCGCGTAGACGGCCTCGCCCTGTGCGACGCGCACCCCGGCCGCGCGTGCCTTTCCCGGATCGCGCGCGTAGCTCCAGAAGTCGCGCCACAACTGCGCCTCGAACTCCGACGGACTCGGATCGACGCGGTACACGTCCGGAATGTCGCCCGACGAGTCGAGCCGGAAACCCTGATCCGGCGCCTGGCTGTCGCTGTAAATGCGGCGGAAGAGCGCGAGGCTCCGGCCGCGCAGCGGATCCCCCTGCTCAATGTAGCCGTTCTCGAACTTGATGACCAGCGCGTCGAAGTGCGGCACGTCGCCGGGGACGCCGAAGACGCGACTCGGCAACGGGCGGCCATGCCGATCGAACTCGGTAAAGCGCAGGACGGTCTGCAGCGCCCGCCCGTCGTCGCTCTGGTTCTGTTGCAGGACCTCGATCTCGGCCACGCGCTGTTCGACGTTGAGCCGCTGCACGACCCGCACCAGCTCGGCGCGCTGAGCCTCGAGCCGCAGCACGTCCTGCGCCAGCTTCTCCGCGCGGTCGGACTCGGAGCGCGACCAGAACGTCCCCAGCACGATGGCCATCATGGCCGCGGCCGCCCCACCGCTTGCCCACTTCAGCCTGTTCAACGGATGCTCCCCGCACGCCCCGCCGGCGCAGGCCGGCTGCCACGGACCATTTGTCCCACGCAGATTGTATTCGATGTATCGGCAAAGGACGCGGGCGGGATCGACTTTCCGCCGGCCAGCCCGAATGACCGCCGGGCGTGCGAACGAATCGCAGATACCGGGATGCCGCTACGGTGAGCCGGGCGGTGATTTCGCCGACGCCGCGGCAGCACCCTCGTCCGGTTTGCACTGGCGGCACGGACCCTTGCCCGCCTTGCGCGCCTCCTCGAGCGAAACCGGCGTGCCGGTCTTCGCATAGGGGCAATCCGCGCGGTGATATTTCTTGCCGCTGGGTGTGACGTAGACGGACGTCGGCGGCGCGGCGCTTTCGTTGTGAGCGGCCTGTTGGGCGTCGGCCCGCTGCAGCCGCGTCGCCCCCGCGCCCTCCGCCTCCCAGCGCTCCAGCATCTTCGCGGCGAGTTCGGGCACGCCGCGCGCAACCCACAGTTCACCCGCTGCCTGCTCACTTCGACTGGACGGACGCAGCGACGTGCCCGTCACCACCGTTTCCGCGTCGATCACGAGGTGCTGCGTCTGCGTCTCGCCGGAATCGCGCCGCGTCAGCACCTCGGCGCCGAGCGCAACCAGTGTTTCGAACTCCGCGCCGGGATCGCCGCGTCGACCGAGCGTCAGCACGACGTGAACGTCGACCTCGCGTTCGGCCGCCGCCTGCAGCGCCTCGATGACTTCGGACGCAGCCGTCGCGTCGATCGAGGCGTGAATGGACCGCTCAGCGAAGTCGATCGCCTCGATGAGCTGCATCGTGCAGTCCTCGTCGTCGCAGAAGCAGACGTCGATCTGCCGCTGCGTCTGGCGCGGCTGTGGCTTTGTCGGCGGCGTGGCCGCCGCGAGCGGCAGCGCGGTCACCAGCAGCAGCGGCGCCGCCAGCGCAACGCTCCAATGCGTCCGAGGCGCGGCCGCGGGCGCAGCGCTCACCGCTGCCTGTATGCGACCCAGGTCAAACCGCTCATCCGCGTTTGTCGCGCCGAGGTGCTGCATGTGTTGCCCGATCCGCCGGACGGCGGCTGACCGTCCGCGGCCCACGATATCGTACCGGGCGACCGCCGCAGGTGACAAACGCCGTACCCCGTCTCCGCGCCTGCGGCGTATCCCGCGCAATCTGTGGAAAGTCCATGACGGTCGCGTTCGGCGCCATGGCCGATCTGGACGCGATCACGGCCCCCACCCGGCAAAGCCCTGCTCGAAGGTCCGCCGCGCCTTGCTCCAATTGGCATATGAATTGCCTCGATCACGGTGAGGGGCGGGTCCGTTGTCTGCTCAGGAGACCTGCCATGCGCCGCAGTACGTTCAATTTCGCCATCGACCTCGTCACGCTGCTCGTCATGCTCGCCATGATTTCCACGGGGCTGATCATCCGCTTCGTGCTGCCGCCGGGGACGGGTGGGCGCGAGGGCGGCGGCCTGCGCCTCTGGAACTGGGGTCGCCACGACTGGGGCGATCTGCATTTCTGGCTTGCCGTCTCGCTCGGCGCGCTGCTCATCCTGCATGTGGCGATGCACTGGTCCTGGGTCTGCGGGCTGCTCCGCCGGCGCCGCTCGGCACCGCCGGGCATCAGCCGTCCGGTCTCGCACGCTGCGCGCAACGTCTCGGGCGTCTCGTTCCTCGTGCTGCTCGCAGCGGGGATGGCCGCTCTGGTCTGGACCGCACAACTGGACGTTGTGACACTCGGCCAGGGTGGGCGCCTGACTCAGAACCTGGCGGCGGACGCGGCGGACCAGCCGGTCGTTGAGCCGACACCACCGCCACGGCAACCGGCGACCCGCGCGCATGACGACGAAGAGTTCATCCGCGGCTCGATGACACTGGCCGAGGTCTCCGCGGCGACGGGCGTCCCGGTCGAGCGGATCCTACAGGACCTCCACCTGCCTCCGACCACCGCGCCGGACATGCGGCTCGGCTGGTTGCGCCGCCAGTATGGGTTGGAGATGTCGCAGATCAGAACGGCGATCGAAGGGCACGAGCGCCGGCCGGCGCCGTCCGTCGATCCGGCGCGTCGGCACGGCCGGCCCGACATCGAATGACCGCATCACGGTCGCCGCGCCAGAACTAACGCCAAGTCCGCTGCCAACGACGCACGCGCTCGCTCAGCCCGTGTAGTTGGTCGAGAAGGTCGACAGATCGGCGAGGTCCACGTCGCCGTCGCCGT
>CAZNDQ010000555.1:0-3044 GCA_964571825.1 uncultured Planctomycetales bacterium
CGCACAGTTGCATCTTCGACGCGCTGAGCACGATGACGATGCCGGGCGACGGCGGGAACATGGTCAAGGTCGTCGGCTGGTACGACAACGAGTGGGGGTATTCGGTGCGGACGGCTGATTTGATCACGCGGATTGCCAAACTGTAGCCGACGATCGACCGGCGCCCGACATTCCACGGACTCCGCGAGGCGCAACCGTCATGGCGAAGAAGTCGTTGCGGCAGATCGATGCGGCCGGCCGGCGCGTGCTGATGCGCGTCGACTTCAACGTGCCGCAGGATGATGAGGGGCGGATCACGGATGACCGGCGGATCGTGCAGGCGCTGCCGTCGATCCGGCACGTGCTGGATCAGGGCGGGCGGCTGGTGCTGATGAGCCATCTCGGGCGGCCGAAGGGGGACTCGCCGGAGGATGCGGAGTTCACGCTGCGGCCGGTGGCGAAGCGGCTGGGGGAGCTGCTCGGCGGCGAGGTGGCGATGGCGCCGGACTGCATCGGCGAAGACGTGCGGGCGCTGGTCGACGGCCTGCGCGACGGGCAGTGCATCCTGCTGGAGAACCTGCGATTTCACAAGGCCGAGCAGATCAAGGACAAGGACGCGGCGAAGGATGCGGCGCTGAAGGAGAAGAAGGCGGCGTTCGCGCGGCAGCTCGCGGAGCTGGGCGACATCTACGTCAACGATGCGTTCGGGACGTGTCACCGCGACAACGCGAGCATGCTGACGGTGCCGCAGCTCATGCAGGGGCGGCCGCGCGTGGTCGGGTTCCTGGTGGAGAAGGAGTTGAAGTTCCTCGGGGAGGCGCTGCGGGAGCCGCGCCGGCCGTTTGTGGCGATCCTCGGCGGGGCGAAGGTGTCGGACAAGATCGGGGTGATCGAGAGCCTGGTGCCGCGGTGCGATCGGATCCTGATCGGCGGGGCGATGAGCTATACGTTTCTGCTGGCGGAGGGAGCGAAGATCGGGAACTCGCTGGCCGAGCGGGACAAGGTGGAGGAGGCGCGGCGGCTTCGGGGGCTGGGGGGCGAGAAGCTGATGCTGCCGCGGGATTCGGTGGTCGCGGCGAAGCTGGAGGCCGGCGCGGCGACGCAGGTGGTCGAGCGCGACATTCCCGCGGGGATGGCGGGGGTCGACATCGGGCCGCGGACGATCGAGTTGTATGCAACGGTGTTGGGCAGCGCGGGGACGGTGGTGTGGAACGGGCCGATGGGGGTGTTCGAGACGCCGCCGTTTGATGCGGGCACGCGGCGGATCGCGGAGGCGGTGGCGGGGGCGACGGATCGGGGGGCGATCACGATCATCGGGGGCGGGGACAGCGCGGCGGCGGTCGATGCGGCCGGGCTGGAAGCGCGGATGACGCACATCTCGACCGGGGGCGGGGCGTCGCTGGAGTTTCTCGAAGGCAAACCGTTCAAGGCGATCGAGGTCCTGGATGAGGCGTGACACCTCGCGCGCGTGGCGACTCGCGGAAGCGAAAGTCCGCGTGGCGCCGTCGCTGCTGGCGGCGGACTTCGGGCGGCTGCGCGAGGAGATCGCGCGGGTGGAGTCGGCAGGGGCGGAGGTGTTGCACCTGGACGTGATGGACGGGCATTTCGTGCCGAACTTGAGCTTCGGGGTGCCGGTGATCGAACGCATTCGCCCGTTGTCGAAGATGTACTTCGACACGCACCTGATGATCACCGACCCTCTGACGTACGCGGATCCGTTCGTTCGGGCGGGGAGCGACAACGTGACGTTTTACATTTAGCCGGTGGCGTGTGCGGGGCCGGTGATCGAGCTAATCCGCGGGCTGGGAGCGAACGTGGGGATCAGCCTGAATCCGGACACGCCGGCCGAGGCGGTCGAGAGCGTGCTGGCGGAGGTGGACCTGGTGCTGGTGATGAGCGTGTGGCCGGGGTTCGGGGGGCAGAAGTTTATCGAGAAGGTGCTGGAGAAGTGCCGGCAACTGCGCGGGCGGCTGCGGCCGGACCAGCGACTGGAAATCGACGGGGGAATCGGGCCGGAAACAGCGGAGCGCGCGGTGAGGGCCGGTTGCGATACGCTGGTGGCGGGGTCGGCGATTTTCGGTCAGCCTGATCCGGCGGCGGCGATGCGGGAGATTGAGCGAATGGCGCTCAGTGGGCTACGCTCACAGAGCGAGGCACGAAGCCACGAAGGTACGAAGGCACGAAGGAAGAGGAAGTAACGAAGTGACGAAGTGACGAAGTGACGAAGTGGAGAAAAGGACTCCTCGCTTCGCTCGGAGTGATGACGGGGTGGGAAAAGCCAGAAGGTGCGGCAAGTCGCGCCCTACGTCAGACTATACCTGCGCCTGCCCATCAACAGGCCGGCCAGGGCTTAGGCATGCTACCCGGCTGTGGGCGTGGCGTGATTATGGGACAGGGGCCGTTCCTGCTTGTCCGGACGCGAGCGGACGCTATCATATCTTCTTTGGCAGTCAGCAGTTGAAGGCGCGGTAGAGCAAGATGGCAGAGAATCCGACGACGATCACCAAGAAGACTGATGTCCCGGCGGGCGTATGGCAGCGGTGCACGGCCTGCGGCGGGATGATCTACAGCAAGGCGCTGGCGGAGAACCTGCATGTCTGCCCGGAGTGCGGGCATCACTACCGGATCAACGCGCGGACGCGGATTCAGCAACTCGTGGACGAGGGGACGTTCGAGGAGTTTCTGACGGACCTGGTGTCGACGGACCCGCTGGCGTTTCACGACCGGATCCCGTACGCGGAGCGGATGACGGCGCTGCGGAAGAGTTCGGGCGAGACGGAGGCGGTGATCATCGGGCGGGCTTACATCCGCGGGCGTCGGGCGATCATCGCAGTGATGAACCCTGACTTCATGATGGGGTCGATGGGGTCGGTGGTGGGTGAGAAGATCACGTCGGCGATCGAAACGGCGATCGAGGAGGGGCTACCGATCGTGATCGTCTGCTCATCCGGGGGAGCGCGGATGCAGGAAGGGATGGTCTCGCTGATGCAGATGGCCAAGACGAGCGCGGCGCTGGGGGCGCTGGCGGACGCGGGCGGACTGCACATTGGGGTGCTGACGGACCC
>CAZNDQ010000556.1:0-3040 GCA_964571825.1 uncultured Planctomycetales bacterium
CGGGCGAACTACTTTGCCTTGTGTGCTTCGCGCGAAGCGGGCGACCAGTGGCGCTGGTTCTCCTCGCACTGCTCAACGGGCTCGGCTGGTCCAACCACAACCTCGCACTGCTCTCGCTGTTCTGCTATTCGCTCGTTGCGGCGTTTACGCTGCGCCGTTGGATCGGCCGTGCCTGGCGAATCGTGCCGCCGATCGCCGCCGCCTGGCTTGCGGGGATCGCACCGCTGATCTGGCTGCTCATCCGCGAGTGGCAGTGGGGGAGTGAGTCACTTGTGGCGATTCAATCGCTGCTGGTCGGGCAGCATGGCGAACAGATATTCAATCTGCGCATCGGTGCCGGCCTGCTCCTGCGAATCGCCGGAATGATCGTCTTGAGTTTTCCCACGCCGCTGCTGCTGCTCCTGCCGCTGGGCGTGCGGCCGATGGCGCAGCGTCTGCCGCGCTGGCTGTTCGCAGCATTGTGCCTGCTGCTCGGCGTGCACTTCGTCTTCGCCGCGCGCTACAACATTGCCGACCAGTACACGTTTTTCATACCGACCTACGTGCTGATGACGGTCTTTGTCGGCGCGGGGATCGAGTGGCTGCTGGATCGCGCGGCGGCGCCGGATCGCATGCGGCTGGCGGCGGCCGTGTGGCTGGCAGCGCTGCTGCCGATCGGCGTGTACGCGGCGCTCCCCGCGGTTGCGCGGCGCCTCCCGGAATCGTGGATGCCGTTCCCCACGCGCGATTTCCCGTATCGTGATCCGTACGCCTGGTTCCTTCAGCCGTGGCACTGCGGCGATGACGGGCCGCGCCGCTTCGCCGAAGAGGTTTTCGATGTCGCTCCGCCCGACGCCTTGATACTCACCGACCATTCGCTGCGCGGGCCGCTCCTCTACCTGCAGAATCACGATGGCCGCCGGCGCGACGTGCGCATCGGCCACGGCGATCTCTGGCAACCGTGGCTCAAGCCGAAGCGTCACACACGCGAGGAATATGACGAACTCGTGCGGCAGGGGCGGCTCCTCGCACCGACAACCGATCCGCGCTACATGCGCTACACGAAATGGATGCTTGAAGAGTATGACTTCGTGCCGTTGGGACCGCTCTATCAGGTTCGCCCGCGCGGGGGCGAGGCGATTCCGCAGCGCACCGGCAGATCGATCAGGCCGCTCAACGCAGAGCATCAGCAGGGGGGTGCGAAAACTGATCGAGCAGCTACGGTGCATCGTGCCGCACGCGCCACCGGGCGTCAGCAGGAATCCGCCCGTCCGAACGCGTGAAGATCGCGGCGTGGTTTCGAGAATGCGGTTGTCGGGATTGCCGAAACAGTCGAAGAAAGTCCGCGACGACGCGCCCGCGCCGATTGGTTGACACTCCGGCGCCGATGGAGTCTAATTCTTCGCTCGCGGGGCCGTAGCGCAGTTGGGAGCGCGCCTGCATGGCATGCAGGAGGTCACGGGTTCGACTCCCGTCGGCTCCAGTCAAGCCGCTTCATCAATCGTTGTGGTGAACTCAGCGCCGACCTCCGCCTCTGCGTCCACCGCTACTGCGCATGCCGCTGCTGCGCCCCGGGCCGCCGCGGCTGCCGCTCCTCATGCCGGACCGGTGGTTCGAGGGAGCCCGCGTCGCACTGCGCATCGTGGCGCGGCTCGATCCGCCCCCGCTGAATGCACTACGACTGGGGGCGCGGCTCGATTCGCGGCGAACGCTGGGGAACCCGCCTGACCGCTGTCGTTCGAGTGTGCCTCCACTTGCTCCGCGACGAATGCTGGTACCTGCGCTGGACCGCGGCAGGTCGATGGTCCCCGTACTGCGCCTCAGCGCATTGTCGTACGAGGGGCGTGGCCGTCCGCGCTCGGCGACGCGAAACCCGTCCGCTTGCCGTGACGATCGGCCGAGCGTGAACCCGGAGTCGCGCGACGAGCCTGAACGGAGCGTGCGCGGTACGCCGGCTGTGCTGCCACGCGAAAAGTCACGGGTCGATCGCCCGATGGAGGGTGATTCGCCGAGTTGCCGCCGGGTGGCAGGCGCCGACCGGCGCACGCTTCCGGTCCGTGCCGGGCGTGATATCCGATCCATGGTCGGCGTTGTGCGGTTGACGACAGGTGTCCGGCCGCCGTCGCCGAATCGTTGGCGGAAGTCCGCTCGATCGCCCGAGCCGGCACGCCGGCGGAAAGCGCTCCGGTCGCCTCCGCGCACGTTATTGACGAACTGCCGCCGCGAATCGTTGGAGCGGAATCTGCCCGAATAGGATGGACGCGGCGACGAACCGCCGCGCTGCCATGCGCCGCCGTGACCGCGACCGTCGCGGTCCCACCGCCCGCCGTGATTCCAGGCCCAATACCCCCGCCCGTAGCCGCCCTTGAAGCATCGACGCACCCCCACCTTCGAGTGCCAGCGGTCGCCCCAGGCGACGACTCCACAGTGCCGATAGCCGCCCCAGTAGCCCGGCCGGCAGTAGACCACGTCGCGCCGGTACCAGTCACAGTCGAGATCGAGCCAGGCTCCCAGAGCAAACCCGGCACCGAAACCGATCACGGAACCGGTGAACGCACCAACGAAATAGTCGTCGTCATCGTCGTAAACGTAGATAACCTGCGGGTCATATTGCGGCACATAGACGACCTGCGGATCGTTCGGCGCAATACGGATCACCGATTCTTCGACGACGACAGTCTGCTGCGGAGTTGTCTGCAGGACGCCCGATGACTGCGCCGAGCGCCGCAACTCCTGGACGGCGTCCATCAGCGCCTGCTGCTGATGAAGAAATGCCGCGCCCAGTGCGTTTGTCCAGTCCAGGTCTTCGTCGAGCATGTAGATCAGGTCTGGATAATTACACAGCGACAGCACCGAGGGATCCCACGGCTGGTCCATCAAAGTCGTCATGTCCGGTTGGCTGCGCAGCCACCGCGCCGCCTGCACAACGTCGATCGGGCTAGTGGCCGCGGTGAGGACCTGCGCCAGCAGCACGTCGGGGTACAACGCAATCGGTGCCGCGAGCGCGGCCAACTCGTCATCGGACAGCAGGTCCACCACGCTGATTTCCGGCGCCGCAGGA
>CAZNDQ010000557.1:0-3033 GCA_964571825.1 uncultured Planctomycetales bacterium
CAGAACGCGATCAACCAGGCGAAGATTTTTTCGGAGCACGTCAAGGTGACGGGGATTTTTCTGAGCAAGCTGGACGGGTCGGCCAAGGGGGGAATCGTCGTGGGCATCCGCGAGCAGCTCGACGTGCCGGTGAAGTTCGTCGGGCTGGGGGAAACGCCGGACGACATCGAGCCGTTCGAGCCGAAGACGTTTGTGCAGGCGCTCTTCGCCGAATAGCCGGCTAAGGAATTGCGGATTGCGATGGAAGTTACGAAGTTACGGAGTTACGAAGTTACGAAGTGGAGGAAGGGATTCCTCGCTGCGCTCGGAATGACAGAAGAAATGCGGAATGCGAAATGTGGAATGCGGAATGACGCAGGAAATGCGGAATGCGGAATGCTGGCAATCGGGTGCCAAGGAGTTGGCGTACGTGTGACGGTGCCAGTAGCCTGAGGCGGTGGCCGCACTGCTTGAAGCAGTGGCACACGGAGGAGGGGCGGGATCGGCAAAGGGACGTTCAGTGGCCCGACGCACATCCAACGGCGCATGTGGCGAGGCGGTCGGATGGACCAAAGGAATCGGAAGTGCGGCGACTGGTCGGGAGTCGGTTGGCGAGCCCGCTGGGCATGTGGAGTCTGAAAACGGCATGATCACCATGCGGAGAATTCGCCATGACCTACACCGGGAGAGTGCAGAACGGCGTCGTCGTCCTCGATAACGGTGCGGACCTCGCCGAGGGCACGCCCGTTCGCGTTGAGCCGATCGTGGCCACCGCCGGCGAGCGTGAGGGGCACGGGCATCGTGCGCTGATGAAGCTCGCGGGCGTCATCAAAGACAAACCGTCCGACTGGGCTCGGAATCACGATCACTACCTCCACGGGCATCCGAAGCGATGAGCCGCTGCTTCGGTGGCCCTTTCATTCCAGCTCCCCGGTATAATTCAGCCTGACGCGGCAATTCATACCTGTTCGCCGCGGCGGGTGGTGGCGAATGAGCGATCCGTATCCCGAGTCGTGTCCAGGCGCGACGGTGCATCACCGGCTGGAGTCGGCGGGGATCGAAACGGTCAATTCGCGGACGGTGATCTGTCTGACGTGCGGGCGGAACCTGAAGTGTCTGCCTGTGGCAGGGGTTTGTCCGGAGTGCGGAGAGGGGTACAGCGCGCGGGGTCTGCACGGGAAGAACATTCACCGGCCGGGGACGGCGCACATCACCGTCAGCCAGTTGGTGCTGTTGGTGGTATTGGTGCCCACGGCGGTAGTGGCCACGGCGTTCCTGTTATCGGTGAACCCGCGGAGCCATGCGATTTTCGCCTGGGTGTTCATGGTGCCGGTGGTGCTGGTGATCGACGCGGCGGCACTGTGGTACTTTGCGCGGTGTACGTCGGAGGTGTGGGGGTGGTTTCGGGCGTGGCGGCTGGAGCGGCCGTATCGGGAGGAGATCCGGGCGGAGGAGGAACAGGCGGCGCGGGGGCGGCCGCGGGTGGGAGGGCCGCGCGGGCGCGGGGCGACGCGGGAGTCGGCGAAGATCAGCGCGGCGACGTACGACCGGCTGCGGCAGATGGGGTATGCGTTCGAGGTGGACTGGCCGGTGTTCTGCGCCACGTGCGGGTACAGCCTGCGGGGGCTGAACGTGGTGGGGGTGTGTCCGGAGTGCGGCAAGGAGTACAACGCGCGGCCGATGAAGATGGTCAACGTGCGCCATCCGTACGGCACGGCGCTGCCGTGGGGCAACATCTGGTCGGCGGTGATCGGCGGGATCATCACGATGCTGCTGGTGCAGTCGCTGGCGACGCAGTTCTATGTGATGACGGCGGTGCTGGCGGGGGTGTTCGGCGTGGCGACGGTGGCGTTCGTGCGATTGGCGCTGCGCGGGATCAACGACCATCGGCATGCGCAGCGGGCGCTGCGGCAGATGGAGGAGGAGAAATAGTGACCAGTGCCCAGTGGCCGGTGGCCAGTGGTGGAGTCGCGGAGTACCGCGACGGAAGAATTGCGGATTGCGGAATGGAGAAGAAGGCACGGAGGCACGAAGGGGAGGAAGGGATTGCTCGCTGCGCGAGGAATGACAACTCGATGTCGGATGTGGGATGTAATGGCGTGCTGGACGGTCAGTGCGATGAGAGATGCTTCGCTGCGCTCAGCATGACGGCGAAGGGCGCTCAGCATGACGGCGAAGGGCGCTCAGCATGACGGCGCAGGGCGCTCAGCATGACGGCGTCGATGTGGGATGTCGGATGTGGGATGTCGGATGTTGGCGCATTGCAGCCACCTTGGCAGCGTCTTATGATATTGCGGTCGTGAGATAGGATTGACGTGCTGCGTCAGGGATGACGACGATGACGCCGGAAACGCTCAGCCCGCCGAGAAGTTCCGCCGGACAACTCAGCCTCGGATTTGACATGCCCGGACCAGACACAGCGCGGGCTTTGCCCGAAGGACACGCCACGAAGCTGCAAAAGAAAAGGCACGAAGGCACGAAGTCACGAAGGCACGAAGGGGTGGAAGAGGTGAACAGCGCGCCCCGGAGTACCGGGTCGAGGGCTTCGCTGCGCGAAGCGAAGAAGAAGACAAGGCACAAAGGCACCCCGGCGCGGCCGGGACAGGCTCCGGCACGAAGGCACGAGGGCACGAAGACCACAGAGATTCCTGCGCGCGATGCGGCGGAGGAGCCGCAGGCGGCAAGCGCGCGAGGCGGCAAACGCGGCGGGGGGTCGAACGGGCAGCGGCGGACGGCCGAGGCGATGGCCAAGAGCCAGCGCGACATTTCGGTGTCGGAGTTTTTCGCGAAGAACCGTCACCTGCTGGGGTTCGCCAGCAAGCGCAAGGCGCTGCTGCCGACGGTGAAGGAAGCGGTGGACAACGCGCTGGACGCGTGCGAGGAGGCGGGGATCCTGCCGGACGTGCGCGTGGTGATCCGGCAGACGGCGGAGGAGCGGTTCCGGGTGACGGTGACGGACAACGGGCCGGGGATCGTCAAGACGCAGATTCCGAACGTGTTCGGCAGGCTTCTGTACGGATCGAAGTTTCACCGGCTGAGGATGTCGCGGGGGCA
>CAZNDQ010000558.1:0-3031 GCA_964571825.1 uncultured Planctomycetales bacterium
GCGGACCCGCGCACACGCGCACGAGGGCCGAGGCGTCCGGGTAGGGAAGCGCGGGACGGAGTACGAAGTCCGCTACCGAGAACGCGGCGGTGTTCGCGCCTACGGCCAGGGCGGTGACCGCAATCGCCGTGAACGCGAAGCCCGGCGACCGGCGCAGCGCGCGCGCCGCGTACCGCAGGTCGTGCCGCAGGATTTCGAAATGCAGCGGAATCGCGTTCGCGAGTGTGTCCACGAGCGCGTGGAATCCAAGCGCAACTTTGGTCGAAGCAGCCGCGTCGCGCGCACGCTCCGCAAACGCCTCCAGCATCTCCTCGCCGAATTCGCGACGGAATCCGGACGGGTAGAGGCGCAGCAGCAGCCAGTAGAAGCGCATCATGCGGGTTCCGGCAGGAGTCCTGCGCGCTCCGCCATTTCCACAAGCTCCGCCAGCCGTCGCGACTCCGCGCGCGCCACCGCACGCCCCAGCGACGTGATCCGGTACGGCCGTCGCCGCGGCTCCACCACCGCGCGCGTCCGCACCTCCTCGATCAGTCCCTCCTCCAGCAGACGCTGAATCGTCCGGTACAGCGTCCCGGGGGACAGCCGCACCGCACCGCCCGTCGCCGCTTCCACATCCTGCGCAACCCCGTACCCGTGGCGCTCGCCCGTGCTGAGCACCACCAGGATGTGGAACGCCGCCGGCTGGAGCGGCAGCATCGCTTCGACTTCCGTTCGCATCGTCATGGGCGGAGTCTATATCCACGGTGGGTATATTGTCAATGGATATACCCGACCCCCGGCTTGAGCCACGGCCGGCCGGATCTGCGCCTACCAGAAAGGCGATCCAATCGACGACACGGAGGGGTCATGTTTGCACGGAGAGGCAGGCGGTGGCTGGTGCCGGTCACCATGGGGGTGCTGGCCTGTGGCGGCGACTCGGGGTCGGAGCCGGATCCGCCGGATCCTGATCCGACGGTCGCGACGCTCCAGATCACGGCGCCGAACACATCGCTGGTGCCGGGGCAGGGCGTGGACCTCGTGGTCGTGGCGAAGGATGCGCAGGGCGGGACGGTGACGAATCCGTCGATCAACTGGACTTCGTCCGCGAACGCGATCGCGACCGTGTCGAGCACCGGGCGGGTCAGCGCGCAGGGACCTGGCGATGCGCGCATCACGGCGACATCGGGGAGTGCATCGGCGAGCGTGGACTTCACGGTCGGCGAGGGCCGGTTCATCGGGAACTCGGGCGGGACGTTGATTGCGCTGAATGGTGCCGTGCGGCTCGCGGTCCCGGGCGGTGCGGTGGCGACGGGCACGGCGTTCACGGCCGAAGTGGCGGACAATGTGCCCGCCGCGCCGCGGCTGGTTCCGGGCACTGCGATCACGATCCTGCCGTCGAATACGACGTTCGCGGCGCCGGCCGTCCTTCAGATCCGCTACCCGGACAACCTCGGTGCGGATGTGGTGATTCCGCGGCTGCGTCTCGCGCGGCTGGTGGGCGGCACGTGGGTGGAATCGGTTCCGCTGGCGGTGGACATGACGACGCGCATGGCGGGCGCCGAGATCCAGCAGGCCGGCACGTGGGCGGTGATGGAGCAGCCGGAATCGTTGCGGGGACTGGCTCAGAAGTTCGGCTTCGAGATCGGCACGGAGGTGAACGCGCAGGAGCTGCGCACCGACGCGGCGTTCCGCCAGAACCTGGCCGAGCACTTCAACTCTGTGACGCCGGGCAACCCGATGAAGTTCGGCCCGATCCATCCGGCGCCGGCCACGTACAACTTCACCGATGCCGATCTGATCGTGGACTTCGCCGAGGACTGGGGCATGAACGTGCACGGCCACGTGCTGGTGTAGCACCAGCAGCAGCCGGGGTGGGTGTCGACGATCCAGACGCGGACGGAGATGCTCGCGGCGCTGAAGAGCCACATCGAGACGGTGGTCGGGCGCTACAGGGGCCGGCTGAAGACGTGGGACGTGGCCAACGAGATGATTGCGGTCGACGGTACCGGCATGCGGCAGTCGTTCTGGACCACCGTCATCGGTCCGGACGTCGTCGACTCCGCGTTCGTGTGGGCAAACCGCGTCGATCCCGATGCGAAGCTCTTCCTCAACGACTTCAACGTCGAGGGTCTGAACCCGAAGTCCGACTCCCTGTTCGCGCTCGCCAAGCGGCTGAAGGCGGCCGGCATCCCGATCCATGGCGTCGGCTTCCAGGGACATTTCCGCACGGATGGCGGCGCGCCGTCACGGGCGCAGATGCAGGCGAACTTCCAGCGCTTCGCAGCCGAAGGATTCATCGTGCGCGTGACGGAGCTGGATGTGCGCATGCCGGATGGCGCCGATCATCTCACGCAGCAGGCGACGATCTTCGGCAACACGATCGGTGCGTGTCTCGACACCGCGACATGCGGCACGGTCACCATCTGGGGGCACACGGACCGCTATTCGTGGATCCCCGGCACGTTCCCCGGCTACGGGCGCGCGCATCCGTGGAACGATGCGCTCCAGCCCAAGCCCGCGTACTTCGCCCTGCGCGACGCACTCGCCGCAGCGGCGCCGCGACCCCACCCCAGGCAACGATGGCGGTGAGAGACTGGCTTGCACCGGTGCGCGTGTGATGCCACGCTGGTGCGCGCGATTGCCGAAGGCGAACCTAAGCACTGAAGCGCCATGGCCGACGTCCTCGACGACATCCTCGAAGCCTGGACGATTCACAACGCCATCAACGGCTTCATCCTGGACTGGATCTCGCCGGAAGGGCTGGAAGCGGTGACACTGCTGAAGACGGGCAAGCCATCCACAGGTCGCAACGTGGCGCGCATCTTCGCGCACATGCACGAGGTGCGCTGTGCACGCATCCCTGCAGCGCTGAAGATGCCGAAGCTCGACACCGCCGGAACGTTGTCCGCTGGGGAGCTGAAGGAGGCGCTGGCGCGTTCGGAGCGCGCCGTCGCCGATATCGTGCGCCGGGCGGTGGAAGGTGATGGTCTGAAGTCGTGGAAGCGGCCGCCGGTGACGTGGCTGGTGTATCTGATCTCACATGAGTCGCATC
>CAZNDQ010000559.1:0-3020 GCA_964571825.1 uncultured Planctomycetales bacterium
TCTATCTCGACAAGGCCCCTACCTTCTCGCGCGAGGTCGGCTACATCGCCCTGCAATGCCCGCGCCGCGAGCACTACCACCTCCAGTCCGAGAACGTGCTCGTCGAGGTGCTCGACGAACGCGGCGAACCCTGCGCCCCGGGCGAGGTCGGCCGCGTCGTCGTCACCGCCCTGCACAACCTCGCGACGCCGCTGATCCGCTACGACATCGGCGACCTCGCCGAGGTCGGCCCGCCCTGCGACTGCGGCCGCGCGCTACCCGTGCTCGCCCGCATTCTCGGACGAGAACGCAACATGCTGCTCCTGCCCGACGGTTCGCGCCGCTGGCCCTCCCTCGGCCAGGCCGACGACCTCGTTGCCCTGCCGCCCTTCCGCCAGTTCCAGTTGATCCAGCGCACCCCGACGCGGATCGACGTGCGCGTCGTCGTGCCGCGCCCGCTCAGCGCCGACGAAGAGACGGCCTCCCGAGATTATCTGACCCGCATGCTCGGTCATCCGTTCGAGTTCAACCTCTGCTACGTCGATGAGATTCCCCGCGGCGCCGGCGGAAAGTACGAGGACTTTCGCTGCGAAGTGGATCGCGCCTGAACGCCGCACTCCGCGAATTGGAGATCACGACATCAGCACCGCCGCACCGACCCAGACCGTTGTCGAACTGACGTCAGCCGACGTCGAGCGGATCGTCGCGCTTGAACGCCGCGCCTTCGCCCCGCCGCTGCAGGCCGACCGCGACCTCATCCGCCGCCGCCTGGCCCTCGGCCACATCATGTACGCCGTGCGCGGGGCGGACGCACTGATCGGCGTCATCTCCTTCTCCTACGCCCGGTTCTCGCCCGACAACCGCGCCGCCTTTCCGCCCACCTTCCGCCAGTTCAGTACGCTCCCCGTCCCGCGCGACTACAACGCCGCCTTCCTCTACAACCTCGAGGTGGACCCCGCCGCGCGCGGCGGGCGCGCCGCTGCCACGCTCGTCCGCGCCGCCCTCGACCGCGCCCAGCGCGACGGCTGCACTTGGGCCGTCGCCGACGGCCGCCCCTCCTCCTACCGCGGCAGCACCCGCTGCGAACAGGAACGCGCCCGCCACGACCCCGAGTTCGCTCGCGCCATCGACGCCTGCCTTGCCGGCGGCCCCTTCCCGCCGAAGGAGCAGCTCCTGCGCGATCCGACGCTCGCCCTCTATCACCGCCTCACAGGCTGCGAATTCCTCTGGATCATGCCCGACTTCGTCCCCGAAGACTCCGCCGCCGGCGGCATCCGCGTCATCCTCTTTGGCAACCTCACCCGCGACTGGCCTCTCCGCCGCCGCAGCGGGCGATAACCCGCGCGCAAAAAACCTGTGGCGCGCACGACCGATTACCTCTTGCTCTGCCGCCAGGTAACGGCGCCCTGTTGCACCCTCGCGCCCTCTTCTGTTCACCCCACGCGCGCTGCACGAAAAGTCGTATTCTTCGTTTGCCCGGGCTTCCGCTGATTCGTACGGTTCCCCCACGGGGCACTGGCGGGCATTGAGCCCGCACGGGGGAGTCTTCTCCCCCGACCAGTCTCAGCAACGCCATGTGGAGCGGGTCCGAAATGAACAAGCGCACGCAGGGTCACAACCGGCCGGGTCGTCGTCACCGCAAGCACGCAGCGCGGCGCCCCCTCAACGTCGAAACCCTCGAACCGCGCATCCTCCTCTCGGCCACCTGGGTCGACGCCGACGGCGACGAAGCAAGCGGACCGTCCGCCGGAAACGACACCTTCACCGGCTCCTCCGGTGCCGACACGGCCAACGGAGGCGCCGGCGATGACATGCTCTACGGCCTCGACGGCGACGATACGCTCGACGGCGGCGAGGGCAATGACACGCTCGACGGCGGCGACGGCAACGACACCCTCGACGGAAACCTCGGCGACGACCAGCTCAGCGGCGGCGCCGGGAACGACGTCCTGATCGGCGGCGCCGGCAACGACTCGCTCGACGGCGGCACCGGCGACGACGTACTCGACGGCGGCGAGGGCAACGACACCCTCAGCGGCGGCGCGGGCAACGACGAGCTGTACGGCGGCGACGACAACGACGTCCTCAGCGGCGGCGACGGCAACGATCTCCTCGACGGCGGCACCGGCGACGACCAACTCTACGGTGACGCCGGCAACGACACGATCCTCGGCGGCGAGGGCAACGACAGCATCTGGGGCGGCACCGGGCACGACACCATCGACGCCGGCGAGGGCGACAACGTCGTCTACGGCGAATCCGGACACGACATCATCACCGCCGGCGACGGCAACGACCTCATCGACGGCGGCACCGGCAACGACGTGATCGACGCCGGACAGGGCAACAACACCGTCTATGGCGGCGACGGCTACGACACGATCACGACCGGCGACGGCGACGACTGGATCGATGGCGGCCTGCATGACGACGTGATCGACGCCGGCGAGGGCGACAACACCGTCCTCGGCGGCGGTGGCAACGACACCATCACCACCGGCGCCGGCGACGACGTGATCGACGGCGGCTCTGGCAGCGACGCGATCAACGCCGGCGAGGGCAATAACACCGTCCTCGGCGGCTCCGGCAACGACACCATCACCACCGGCGCCGGCAACGATGTGATCGAAGGCGGCACCGGACACGACGTGATCGACGCCGGCGAGGGCAACAACACCGTCCTCGGCGGCTCCGGCGATGACACCATCACCACCGGCGCCGGCGACGACTGGATCGACGGCGGCGACGACGACGACACGATCCTTGCCGGCGAGGGCAACAACACCGTCTACGGCGGGGCCGGCACGGACACGATCTCCACCGGCAGTGGCGATGACTGGATCGACGGCGGCGCCAACTCCGACGTCATCGACGCCGGCGAGGGCAACAACACGGTCTTCGGCGGCGGCGGCCACGACACGATCACCACCGGCGCCGGCGACGACGTCATCGAAGGCGGCACCGGCAATGACGTGATCAACGCCGGCGCGGGCAACAACACCGTCCTCGGCGGCGACGGCAACGACACGATCACGACCGGC
>CAZNDQ010000560.1:0-3012 GCA_964571825.1 uncultured Planctomycetales bacterium
TCGGCTGCGTCGCGCTCCAGCTCCACCTGGTCACGATCCATCGCTATGGAATCTTCCGCGACGAACTCTACTACATTGCCTGCGCGGAACACCTCGATTGGGGTTATGTCGATCACCCACCGTTCGTACCTTTTCTGGTGTGGCTGATACGCACCTCGTGCGGCGACTCGCTCGTCGCGTTGCGTCTTCCATCCGCGCTCGCCTTGTCGCTGGTCGTCCTGCTCACGGGCGCCATGGCGCGGCGACTGGGCGGCGGCCGTTATGCGCAGGGCTTTGCAGCAGCGGCCGCGCTTATCTCCCCCGCATTCCTCATCATGGGCTCATTCCTTTCCGTCAATGCCTTCGACATCCTCTGGTGGACACTGGCGTCCTATGTCTTCATTCGGCTGATCGAACGCAAGCCGTCACCGCATCGGGTGCTGGTTGACGACGGCGGACACGTGCCCGTCACGCCACCTCTTCCGCGCGGATCGGGCTCAGCGGCTCCGCCCTCTGCCCGCGCGCTTTGGCTCTCGCTGGGCCTTGTTTTCGCAGCCGGACTGCTGACCAAATACACTATTCTCTTTCTTGCCTTCGGCGTCCTCCTGGGCCTACTGCTGAGTCGGCATCGCCGGCTTCTGCTCAGTCCCTGGCCGTGGCTTGCCTCGCTGCTCGCCCTGCTGTTGTTCCTGCCGCACCTTGCATGGCAGGTGCGGCATGACTGGCCCACGCTGGAATTCCTGCGCAACATCCGCCTCTACAAAAACTACCCGGTCTCGCCGCTGCAGTTTCTCGGTATGCAACTGCTCGCGATTCACCCCTGCCTCGCCCCAGCATGGATCGGCGGCCTGGGTTGGTTCCTCTTCGGCGCGGAACGACGGCGCGATCGCGTACTCGCCCTTGTTTTCCTTGTAGTGTTCTCGACACTCATGCTGCTCAAGGCCAAGTTTTATTACGCCTTTCCTGCCTATCCGCCGCTCTTGGCCGGCGGCGGCGTCTGGTTCGAGCGCCTGTTGTGCCGTCCGCATCGGCGGTTGCTGACGTGGATCAATGCCGCCGGCCTGCCACTCGCCGGGCTCGTCACGCTGCCCTACGGTCTGCCTGTTCTATCTGTTGGAGCATTCACCAGATATGACAGCCTGGTGCACCTGGAGAAGCCGCTGCGCCTGGAACGCGATCGTCGCCGCGAGCAGCACCCGGTTTTCGCCGATATGATCGGCTGGCCCGAACTCGCACGGGCGGTCGCCCGCGTTTTCGAACAACGCGCGCCAGAGGAACGGGGCCGGTGCGCCATCATCGCCGCCAACTACGGCCAAGCCGGCGCGATAGACTATTTTGGTCGTGCATTCGCCCTGCCCGCCTCCTGCTCCGGACACAATTCCTACTTCGACTGGGGGCCGCCTCCCGAAACGTGCGATGTGGTCATTGCCGTCGGCATGGAACCCGAGCTGCTGCGTGAACTTTTTGGCGAAGTGTCACTCGTTGAAATCGTCCACAACGAACACGCCCGCGAGAGCGTGACCGAGATCCACCTTTGTCGCACGCCGAGAATACCCCTTTCCCGGGACTGGCCGGCATTCAAGGTCTATCGCTGAAACGAATGGCCGATCGCGGGGAGTGCGGCGCGCGGCGCGAATTCAGATCGACTCGGCCGCCGCGAGGTGGCCCTGGATCAGCGCGAACAGCCGGGCAAAATCAACGGGCTTGGAGGCGTATGCGTCGCACCCCGCGCGGAGACACTTTTCGCGGTCCAGGGCCATGGCGTGCGCCGTGAGGGCGAGAATGGGGCCGCGATAGCCGTGCTGCTGCCGCAGCGAACGGGTCGCGGCATAGCCGTCCATCTCGGGCATCTGCATGTCCATGAGAATCACGTCGAAGGGGGCGCCGGCGTCGCGCGCGGCAATCGCCCGCTCGACGGCGAGTCGCCCGTTTTCGACGACCGTGACCTTTGCCCCGTTGCGGCGCAGCATGTGTGAGATGAGCCGCTGGTTGTCCGGCCCGTCCTCGGCCAGCAGGATTGAGCAGTCGAGGTGCCGAACCACCGTCGCGGGTGTCGGCTCGTTCTCCACATCCTCAGTAGAACAAGTCTCGCTCTCCACCCAGCGCGTACCCTCGACGCTGCCGATGCCGATCGTGGCGCGGAACCGGCTTCCCGTACCGCTCCGAGTTTCAACAAGATTGACGTCGCCGTCGAGCAGTTGCGCCAGACGGCGACTGATGACGAGGCCGAGGCCGGTGCCGCCGTATTGGCGTGTTGTCGAGGCGTCGCCCTGCGAGAACGGCTGAAACAGCGCAGCCGCCTGGGCGGACGTCATGCCGATCCCCGTATCGACGACGTCGAAGTGCAGCTTGGGCGCGGCGACCGAGGGCGCGTCGGCGCTGACAATCAGCCGAACGCCACCTTTTTCGGTGAACTTGACAGCATTGCCGATCAGATTGAGCAGGATCTGGCGAAGGCGGAGCAGGTCGGTCTCGATCCGCTCGGGGATGCGGCCTTCAAACTCCAGGTCGAGGGTCAGGCCGCGCGCCGCAGCGCGGACCCGCATCAGTTTCTCCAGTTCCTGCACGAGGACGCGCGTCTGGCAGTGTGTGCGGACGATGTCCAATCGCCCGGCCTCGATCTTCGACAAATCGAGAATGTCATTGATGATCTCAAGCAGATACTCGCCGTTGCGCAGGATGGTCCGCAGGGAGTCGATGCGTTCGGCGCGATGACCATTGTTCAGTTCCGACTCGAGCGCCACTTCGGCAAAACCGAGGATTGCCGTCATCGGCGTGCGGATCTCGTGGCTCATGTTCGCCAGGAATTCGCTCTTGGCGCGGGTGGCGTCCTCGGCGGCGAGCCGCGCCCGGTCCAGCTCGCGCAGGGTCACTTCCAGCTTGGTGAGCGTGGCCACGTTCAGTTCGTGTTGCGCGCGAAGCTCCATCTCCGCCCGCTTGCGCAGCGTAATCTCACTCTGGATGCCCATGAAGTTCGTGATGCGCCCGGCCGCGTCGCGGATCGGCTGCACCTCGACCTCGATCCAGTATTTT
>CAZNDQ010000561.1:0-3009 GCA_964571825.1 uncultured Planctomycetales bacterium
GCAGCACGAACACCCCCATCGCCAGCGCCAGCAGAAAGAAAATGATCAGCAGGAACAGCGCCCGCGCCCGCGGCCCCAGGATCTCGTTCGTGAATTCCCCGATCCCCCGCCCGTGATGCCGCAGCGACGCAAACAGCGTGCTCATGTCGTGCACGCCGCCGATCAGAATGCACCCCAGCACCACCCACAACAGCCCCGGCAGCCAGCCGTAAAATAGCGCGATCGCCGGCCCGACGATCGGCGCCAGCCCCGCGATGCTCGAAAAGTGATGCCCGAACAGGATCACCCGGTGCGTCGGGACGTAGTCCATCCCGTCCTCGTACAGCACCGCCGGCGTCTGCCGCCGCGCCTCAAACCCCAGCACGCGCGCCGCCAGGAACCGCCCGTACGTCTTGTACGCGATGTACAGCGTCCCGATCGCCAGCAGACAGACGACCAGTGAATTGCTCAGCCATGCCATGCTTGCCGCTCCGGCCGCGACGCGATCCCCCGACCCATCAATCTACCCCCGCGCTGCGCCGCCCGCCAAACCGCTCACCACAACGTGCCCCGGTCACTGCCGTCGCGCCCCCCGCTCTGCTGGACCGCCCGTTCCGCGCGAAATACAATCACGCTCGAATCGATCCGGTGCGACCGGCACAACGAGATCGACGCCCAACCGACGGGGAAACCCCATGACCGAACTCGCCTGGAGCACGGCCATCACGTCCGTCTCCCCCAACGAAGTCCGCGTCCGCGGCTACAACATCGCCGAGCTGATGGGCAACCTCTCCTTCGGCCGCGCCGTCTACCTCCTCTTCCGCGGCGAAATCCCCGACGAGAACATCGGCCGCCTCGTCGACGCCATCCTCGTCGCCTCCATCGACCACGGCGGCAGCCCCCCCTCCGTCCTCGCCGCCCGCACCGTCTCCTCCACCGGCGGCTCCCTCTCCGCCGCCGTCGCCGCCGGCATCCTCACCGTCAACCGCTACCACGGAGGCGCCATCGAGGACTGCGCCCGACTCCTCCGCCAGATCGTCGACACCGCCCGCGACAAGGGCGTCCCCATGTCCGAGGTCGCCGAGCCCATCATCCGCGAAATCCAGCAGCGCCACGACCGCGTCCCCGGCTTCGGCCACCGCATGCACACGCAGGACCCCCGCACCGGCCGGCTCTTCCGCCTCGCCGAGGAGGCCGGCGTCGCCGGACGCCACGTCGAGGCCGCCCGCACCGTCGAGCAGCGCCTCTCCCAGTGGGGCAAGAAACTCTGCATCAATGTCGACGGCGCCGCCGCCACCGTCCTCTGCGAACTCGGCTTCGACCCCGAGCTGATGAACGGCTTCTTCATGATCTCGCGCACCGCCGGCCTCGTCGCCCACGTCGCCGAGGAACGCCGCCGCGAACGACCCATGCGACCCATCAGCCCCACCGCCTATCGCTACGACGGCCCCGAACCACGTTCACTACGCTGATGCGTGCAGGAGTCACACCCGATGCCGCAAGTCAGTCTTCCCCAGCGCCCATGCCGTCATCCCGAGCGCCCATCGCCGTCATTCCGAGCGAAGCGAGGAATCTCGATGACCATTTGCGCCCAGCACGCAATAGCAGACGTAGTACATGATCATTCCTCGCGCAGCGAGGAATCCATTCCTCCCCTTCGTGCCTCCGTGCCTTCGTGCCTTCGTGCCTCTGCTCCCATTCCGCAATCCCCTTGTGCGAAGCACGCCCATGCGTAACCAACTACTCAGCCTCTTGCCCGAACTGAACGACATCGCCGACCCGCGCCTCCGCGCCCAGGTCCTCGACGTGTGGTGCGAAGCGCTGACCGTCGGCCACTGGACCCCCGACGACCTGCGCACGATCCCCTTCACCCTCCGCGCCGGCCCCGACCCCGGCGCGCTCCTCGATCACGTCCGCGCCTGCGCGCAGATGTGTCTCGCCGTCGAAGACGTGTTGCGCCGCGTCTGGGCGCAGCGCACGCCCATCCACCGCGATCACTTGCTCGCCGGTGCGCTGCTCGCTGACGTGGGAAAACTGTTGGAATACGAACGTCAGGACGGCCGCGTCGTCCAGAGCCGCACCGGAACGCTCCTCCGTCACCCCTTCATCGGCGCCGCACTCTGCCGCCGCTTCGCCCTGCCCGACGAGGTGACCCACATCGTCGCCACCCACTCCACCGAGGGCGACGCCGCCCCGCGCACGCCCGAGTCGATCATCTTCCACCACCTCGACTTCATCGACTTCGACCTCGCCCGCGCCGCAATGCCCCGCAACCCGTCATCCTGAGAGTCCGCTGGTGCGAGAATCCGTTCTCGCACCCGGATTACGCGGGAATCCCTTCCCGCAACCCGTCATCCTGAGCGCCGAAGCCGTCATCCTGAGCGCCGAAGCCGTCATGCTGAGCGCAGCGAAGCATCTCTAAT
The DNA here is from genome assembly GCA_964571825.1 of uncultured Planctomycetales bacterium. GTDB lineage: Bacteria > Planctomycetota > Phycisphaerae > UBA1845 > CAZNDQ01. Next base: position 2,403 of record CAZNDQ010000561.1, read on the forward strand.
CGCGCTTCCCACCCAGCACGCCGACGATCGTCCAATCGCCAGCATTCCGCATTCCGCAATCCGCAATTCCTGCCTACTTCTTCTCGAAATCCCCAATCGTCTTGTTCAGCAGCGACATCTGATCCGGCCGCAGCAGCATGATCCGCCCCGAGTTCACCCGCCGCGCATACTTCGACCGATACGGATCGTCTCCCGGCCCCTCCGCCGACACCCACAGCACCTCGCTCTTGCGCTCCCCGTCCGTCAGCGTCAGCGTCATCGTCGTCGCCTCCGCCAGCCCGAACTGATGCGGATCGGCCGCGTCATACTCGACGAACCGCTCCGTCCGCAGCGCCGCCAGCGCCTCCAGCTCTTTCGTCACCTTCTCCGGGTCGATCGGCACGGCCGGGTCCTGCGCGCACGTCCATTTCTCCCCGCTCTTGCTCAGCTCCACCGTCCGCTCGCCGTTCACGTAGATCACCCGCACGATCTCCCCCGGCTCGAACTCCAACACGCGCCGGTCAACCAGCTCCGCCCGCAGGTTGTTCAGCACCGTCCGGTCCAGCTCATACACCAGCTTTCCGTCCGCCCGCCGCGCGTACGGCTTGCCGTCATACTCCTTCACCAG
>CAZNDQ010000562.1:0-3007 GCA_964571825.1 uncultured Planctomycetales bacterium
GCACGATCACCGGGCCCGGCGGCAGGTCGATGTGCGTCGGCCCGCTCCCCGCCGGCCAGTCCAGTGCCGCGTCGCTCAGCCACATCGTGCCGAACAGCCCGACGCCCACGCTGCCCACGCCGAACACCACCGACAGCCCCATCACCCGCCCCAGCCGCCTCGACCACAGCAGCGCGCTCACCCCCGGCAGAATCAGCAGCGCCGACGCCAGGAACACGCCCAGCAGTCGCATCGCCAGCACGATCGTCGCCCCCAGCACCGCCAGCAGGCCGTAGTAGATGACGTTCGTCCGCACGCCGAAGACGCGCGCCGCATCCTCGTCGCACGAGAAAAAGACGAGTTCCTTGAACACCGCCCCCACGCCCGCCAGCAGCACCAGCGCCACCACCCATGTCGTCCACGCCTCGGCCGCGCTGATGCTCAAGATGTTGCCGAACAACAGGTCGTGGAACGGCGGCGCGTTGGCCACCGCCCGCTCCGCAAGCTGCCCCGACGCGGCGAGCCCCTTGAACAGCGCCGCCCGCAAGTCGAGGAACATCACCCCCAGCGCCATCGCCGCCACCAGACAGATGCCGATCGCTGAGTCCTCGCCGACGTGACGCTGCCGCGCGATCCGCCCGATCACCAGCGCCGTCAGCACGCAGAACGCCCCGATCGTCAGATCGCGCAGCAGCGCCGAACCGAACGCCGGAAAAAACAGCCCCAGCAGCAGCGCCACCCCCGCCCCGCCAAACGCTGCGTGGCTGATCCCCTGCCCCGCGAACGCCAGCCGCTTGAGCACCACGAACACGCTCAGCACGCTGCAAATCAGCGCGATCGCCACGCCCCCCGCCAGCGCATGTTGATAAAACGAGTAGCTGCAAAACCGCTCCCAGACGCTCTGCCCCAGCAGTTCCGCGCTCATGCCGGCCCCTCCGCCCGCCCGTGCGTGTGCGGCAGCAACGTCTCCACCGAGCAGTTGAACACCCGGTTGAGCAGGTCGGCGCTCAGCCGGTCCGGCGCATCATGGAAATGCAGCGTCCGGTTCAGGCACGCGATCCGCTGGCACGTCGTCAGCACCGTGTTCAGATCGTGCGAGACGACCACCAGCGTCACCTGGAACCGCTCGCGAATCGTGTCCATCAGCTCGCGGAAGCGGATTTGCCCCGCCTGGTCCACGCCCACCGTCGGCTCGTCCAGCATGATGATCCGCGGCTGCGGAGCCAGCGCCCGCGCGATGATCGTCAGTTGCTGCTGCCCGCCCGACAGATCGCCGATCGGCCGGTCCGCAATGTGCCGGATGCCCAGCACGTCGATGATCTGCTCCACCGCCTCCAGGTCGCGCCGCCCATGCCGGTGCAGCAGCCCCGTCTTGCCCACCAGCCCCATCCGCGCCACCTGCCGCACCGTCACCGGAAAGTTCCAGTTGAACGCCGCACGTTGCGGCACGATCGTCACCGTCCCCGCCGGCGACTCTCGCGGCGCCACCCCGTTCACCAGCGCCTCCCCCCGATAGTCGCGCAGCGTCCCCGACAGGATCTTCAGCAGCGTGCTCTTGCCCGCCCCGTTCGGCCCGACCACCGCCAGCGCCGACCCGGCCGTCACGTGCAGATTGATGTCCTGCAGCGCCACCGTCCCGTCCGGATACGTGTACCCCAGCCCGCGCACGCAGATCGCCTCCGCGCCGCGGTGCTCCGCGCCAACGTACTCGGATGGCCCCGGTTGTGTTTTGTGTAGCGGAAGGTGGATCACTCGTTGAGCGCCGCTTTCATCTGTTCGAGATTATAGCGCATCAGCGCCGCGTAGCTGTCCCTCCCGGGCTGCCCGGGGTTCCCCTGCGGATCCAGCCAGCCGATCCGCGCCCCCGTCTGCCGCGCGATCGTCTGTAAGCGCTCGGCCGGCTGCTGCGGCTCGGCAAAAATCACCTTCACCTCGCGCTCACGGATGAACGTGATCACCTTCTCCAGTTGCCGCACGCCGAACTCGTCCAGGTTGCCCTCCATCACCACCGCCTGCTCCAGCCCGTACCGCGCGGCCGGATACGTGAACGCCGCGTGGAAGCAGACAAAAGACTTGCGCTTCGCCGCGCCCAGCGTCTCACGGTATTCACTGTCCAGCGCATCGAGTTCAGCGGCAAACGCTTCGCGCCGCCCATTGTACTCCTCCGCGTGCGCCGGATCGATTTCGCCCAGCGCCTCCGCCACCGTCGCCGCGAACTCCTTCACCAGCACCGGATCGAGCCACAGATGCGGATCGCCGTAATGATGTGCGTGATCGTGCCCGTCGTCCCCGTGATCGTGATTTTGCTCGCCCCCCGCGCCAATGATGTGCCGCCGCAGCACCTCGCCCATCACCAGTTGCCGCAACTCCCTGCCGCGCGCCGCCCGCGCCGCACGCTCCGCCCAGTCGTCCAGCCCCAGCCCCACGCGCACCAGCAGCTCGCACCCCGTCAGCCGCTCCGCCTGCCGCGGCGTCACCGCGAACCCGTGCGGCGACTGCCCCGCCGGCAGCAACGTCACCACGCTGACCCGCGGCCCGCCGATCTCCTCCACGATGTACCCCAGCGGAATGATGCTCGCCGCGATACGAACCGTCGTCTGCACCGGCGCACGCGGCGATGATGCCGCGCCCGGCTCCTCCCCAAACGCCGTCGCCGAGGCGACGCACAGCGACACCGGCACCACCAGACATAGACGGAAGTTCATCACCGACCCTCCCACGCACAAATTGCGAGCCTCGGCGTGCGCCGCCGCCGCCCTGCACGATGAATGGTACGTTCAATCCGCCCGCCGGTTCCACCGTGCCGCGACTCACCCTGGCCGCTCGACACCCGCTGCCACGACCCCCGCATACCGCCCCGCACGGTGCCGCCACACGATCCGCACCAGATCCCCCAGCATCCGCAGCGGATCGAGGCTTACCCGCACCGTCGACACCGGCGGTCGGTCCCAGTCCACCGGCAGCTCCGCGATCCCATACCCCAGCCGCCGCGCCACCACCAGTACGGGCGCATGCCGGGGGCGGTGAC
>CAZNDQ010000563.1:0-3002 GCA_964571825.1 uncultured Planctomycetales bacterium
GTGTTCGGCGACACGTTGATGTGGACCGGCGTCGACGAGTTCAATTACAAGGTGTTCCAGAACTTCCTGCGTGGGCTGCAGGTCTCGGAGAACCGCTACTACGAGCTGCAGCGGCGCGAGTTCCTCGCCCGCACGATGCGAGACGTGCTGCGCTCGAGCGTGGTCGTGCCCGAGTCGGAGGTGCGCAAGGCGTACGAGGAGGGAGCCAACCAGCTCTCGCTCCGCTACGCGCGCTACGAGGTGCAGCCGTTCGCCGACCTCCCCCTCACCCTCGCACGTCTCGCACGTCGCCATCCCCATCTCGCAGAACCAGCAGGCGTTGTACGCGTACGACCGGCACAGCAGCGTCGTCAGGTCCTTGCCCGCCACCGTCGATAGCTGCCCCACCAGCACGTCCGGCGTCAGGCCGGGCTCGCGCTGAAGCAACTGGTCGAAGAGCGCGATCACATTCTGAAAGCGCTGCGACTGAAATGACGCCAGCATGTCCCGGGCGGCAATCGCCTGGTTGCGGGAATCGTCGATTTCGGGCGTGGACACGCAGGCCTCCTTGGATGTGCGGGCTGCGAGTCGTAAAAATCTGTTTTGCCGGCCGGCGGCGACAAACGCCGCGCCTACTCAAACGTACCCCTCTCCCCGCCCAAAGTCCACGACCAGTTGCTCGCCGCCCGACGCCCCTGCGACCGCCCCCCCGGCCCTCACAGCGCCTTGAGGTACTGCTCCGTGTCGTATGCCTGCAGGGCGTCGATCAGCGGGTCCAGGTCCCCCATCATGATCTTGTCCAGGCTGTACAGGTCCAGCCCGATGCGGTGGTCCGTGCACCGGTTCTGCGGAAAGTTGTACGTCCGTATCCGCTGCGAACGGTCACCCGACCCGACCAGCAGCCGCCGTACCGACGCCCGCTCGGCGTGCTGCTTCTGCTGAAAGTGGTCGAACAGCCGCGAAAGCATCAGCCGCCGCGCCTTCGCCCGGTTCTTGTGCTGGCTCTTGTCCTCCCGCATCGACACCGCGATCCCCGTCTCCTTGTGGACGAGCCGGATCGCCGACGAGACTTTGTTGACGTTCTGCCCGCCGGGCCCCCCCGCCCGCGAGACGAACTCCTCCACGTCGGTTTCCCAGTTGATCTTGATGTCCACCTCTTCCGGCTCCGGCAGCACCGCCACCGTCGCTGCCGACGTGTGAATCCGACCCTGTGCCTCCGTCTCCGGCACCCGCTGCACCCGGTGCCCGCCGCTCTCGAAGCCCAGCTTGCGATAGACCTCGTCGCCGCGAATGCTCAGGATCACCTCGCGGAAGCCCCCCATCTCCGCTTCCGACATGTCCAGCACCTCCACCTTGAGCCGGTGCTGGTCGCAGTACCGCTGATACATCTGGTACAGGTCGCGCGCGAACAGCGCCGCCTCCTCGCCGCCCGTCCCCGCGCGGATCTCCATGATGATCGCGTCGATCGCCGCGTCATCCGCCGTGACGAACGTCTCCTTCAACTGCTCGATCAGCTCCTCCGACCGCCTCTGCAGGGCGGGGATCTCCGCCCGCGCCATTTCCCGCAGTTCCGCATCCTGCGAACTGTCCTGCGCCAACTGCCGGTTCTCCGCCAGCTCGCGCGAAACGCGCTCGTACGCCTCGAACGGTTCGACGATCCGCCGCAGCTTGCCGTGCTCCTTGCTCAGCGCCACGATGCGCACCGGGTCCGTCGCCACGGCCGGATTGTTCATCTCCTCCGTCACTTCGTTCAGCCGGCTGCGGCACTCGCTCAGCCGCTTCAGCAGTCCGTCGTAGATCGTCTCAACCATGCTCATCCTCCCCACCGCCCGCGGGGCCCGCATACAAACAAACCACGCCGGGCGTCCCGCATCGCTGCGACCAGCCCGGCGTGGTTCTTCACAGGAGCTGCGGCGCTAAGCGCCCGCCTTGCTCTTTTCCTTCTTGCCCTTGAAGTAATCCCCGCCGAACTTGCGGTTGAACTTCTCGATGCGACCGGCGGTATCCACGTACCGCTGGGCCCCGGTAAAGAACGGATGGCACGTGCCGCAGATCTCCAGCCGAAGCTCCGGCCGCGTCGACCGCGTCTTCCACGTCGCACCGCAGCCGCAGATCACCGTGCAATCCACGTATTCGGGGTGAATGTCTTTTTTCATGACCTCGTCCTTGTCCTGTGCAAAGACCAATCAGTATAGCACGCCGCCGCCGGGACTCAAGCCCCGTTCCCCGAGCCGCCCCCAGGCTCCAGCCCGTACTTGGCGATGCGGTACCGAAGCGTATCTCTCGACAGATCAAGGAGTTCCGCCGCGCGCGAGACGTTCCCCGACGTGAACGTCAGCGCCCGCTCGATCATCGCCCGCTCCACCCGCTCCATGCTCACTTTGCCCTTGGAGAAGTCCACTTCGACCCCGCCGCCGGCACCGACCTGCAGCGACGCCACCCGCTCACCCGCCGGCTCCGGCAGGTGCTCCGGGCGGATCTCCTCGTCCGAGAGCAGCACCGCGCTCTCCAGCCAGTGACTCAGTTCGCGCACGTTTCCCGGCCACGAGTACGACGCCAGCACCGCCCGCGCCGCGGCCGACAGCCGCTTGCCCGGCATGTGAAACCGCTTGCCGTACTCTTCCATGAAGTGCTCGATGAGCAGGTCCAGATCGCTCCCCCGCTCGCGCAGCGGCGGCAGTTCCATGTGCAGCACCCGCAGCCGATGATACAAATCCTGCCGAAATGTCCCTTCCTGCGTCCGCTTGAGCAGATCCTCGTTGCACGCCGAAATCAACTGCAGGTCAATCGGCTTCTCCTCCACCGCGCCCACCGGCCGGATCCGCCGCGTCTCGATCGCCGTCAACAGCTTCGCCTGCAGCGCCGGCGGCAGCGATCCCACTTCGTCCAGAAACAGCGTCCCCCCGTCCGCCAGCTCGAACAGCCCGCGCTTGCTCTGCTTCGCATCCGTGAACGCCCCCTTGATGTGCCCGAACAGCTCCGACTCCATCAGCGCTTCCGGCAGCGCTGCGCAGTTGACGTGC
>CAZNDQ010000564.1:0-3000 GCA_964571825.1 uncultured Planctomycetales bacterium
CGAGAATCCCGTCACCGGCAGCCTCAACGCCGCCCTCGCCCAGTGGCTCATCGCCGCCGAACTCGCCCCGCCGAGCTACGTCGTCCGCCAGGGCACCGCCCTCGGCCGCGACGGCCGCGTCCACGTCACGCAATCCGGCCCCGACATCTGGATCGCCGGCCAGACCGTCACCTGCATCTCCGGCACCGTCACCCTCTGAGCCACAGCGCCCTCCGTCACCGTTCCGGCGCACGCCTCATCGCCTCTACAAACGTCTGCATCAGCGGCGTTATCGTTCTCTCTGCCGGTGGCTCCCGCTTCGTCCCCAGCTCGAAATCCCGGCTGTTCCAACCGCGCTCGCGGAAAGCGTAATACGTCCAGTGCCAGCCGTTCTCTTCCGCCACCTGGATCACGTCCCGGTTCCATTGGTCCGCGCCCGTCAGTCGCCGGTCTGCACTGAACTCCCCGAGCAGGATGCGGTTCGACGCGACGCCGCTCGCCTCCTGCCATCGCCGCACCGGCTCTGCAAGCCGCTGCCGGTGCATGTCGATATCCCACTTCACCATCGGCGCCTGCTCCAGCGCGAAATTGTCCTCCGGAATCTCGCCTGGATATTCCCACCGACCCTTGTGTTCCCGCCAGACCGTGTAGCGCCCCGGCGCATACCAGTGAAACGTGTACAGAATCTTCTCGTCGTCGCGGATCGGCGCCAGCCCGCACATCGCCGTCGGCGATCCCCACAGCCCCGCGCTCAGGATGATCGGCGTCTCTCGATCCACCTCACGGATCGCGCGAATCGTCCGCGCGTACAGCACGTTCAGGTCGCGCGCCGTGCCGGCCGCCTCGCCGTACTCCGCCTTCAGCGCCGCTTCCGTCCAGTGATCGGGCTCGGCCATCCGCTCCGGCCGCGGCTCGTTCAGGATGTCATATCCCACCACGGCCGGTTGCTCGCCCAGGCGCTGCGCGATCCGCTGCCAGAACGCCGCGAACTTCTCGTGCCACACCGCGTCCTGCCACAGCCGCCTGTCCGCCCGTCCGTCCTGCGTCCACAGGTGCTGCCGTCCCGGCACGCGTCCCCCGACCACCACCACCTTCAATCCCTGTTCCTGCGCGCGCTCGATCCCCCGCGCCAGCGTCTCCAGGTCGCGCTCGAATCGCTCGTCCTCGAAGTAGTCGTCGTTGATTTCTTCGACGCTCGGCAGAATGAACACGCGCAGCACGTTCATCCCGTATGCCCGCGCCGCCGGCAGGTCATCCGCAAGCACATCCTCGTGCATCTCGTAGTTCGCGCCGCGCAGCGTCGTATTCCACGCCGCGATCTTCGACCCCGCGCCCGTCGCGCCCGGCTCGCCCGCCTGACACACGGCCGCCACGATGCCGGACAGGACACCCCAGCGCCGAACATGCATGCTCACCGTATCGGCCCTCACGGATCGCCAACAATCCGCAATTCTCCCCTGTCATTCCGAGCGCAGCGAGTCCCGCCGCGCCTCCGCCCGCGAACCACCGCGGGCGTCCCGACTTGTCGGGATTGGTCCTATCCTCCCCTGCTCCCCTGTCCACCTGCTCACCTGCTCTCGGGCTGAGCGTAGCGAAGCGGCTCGCCCGGCATGGATGCCGGAGGTCGCCGGTGGCGACCGAAGAGGCGAGCCGGGGCCCAAGCAAGTGAGCAGGAAGTGAACGAGTGAGGGAGCCCGCGCCCGACGCCTTCCCTTTCAAATCTCAAATTTCAAATCGCTGCCTTCCCCGCCCGTCCCGGCACCCCGGACTCCACCACTGGCCACTGGTCACTGATTCTTCTCCTGCTCACCTGTTCACCCTCTCACCTGCTCTCGGGCGCAGCCCGCCCCTCCAACCCATCAATCAACCCCTGCATCTTCTCCGCCATGTGCGGCATCCCGATCTGCTGATACAGATCGCGCGCCTTGGCCCACAACCGCCGCGCTTCCGCGAATTCCCCTCGACGTGCCTGAAGCACACCAAGGTTACCGAGCTGGTTCCCAACGCCCTCTTGCTTCCCGAGGCGCTCGTAGATTCCAATCGATTTGCGGTGCATCTCCTCCGCTCGGGTCAAATTCCCTTGCTCCCTATACACTAACCCTAGGTTACCGGAATTGAATGCGACAGCCGTGTCTACTCCAAGTTCCTCGCACAATATCTGCGCCTGCTGATGTGCGCGTTCAGCACGCACCCAGTCCCCTCGCCCCTGGTAGACCAAGCCGAGGTTGGTAAGAGCGGCCACAATGCTGTTTCGCTCATTAGCATCCTCAGCAACTTGGAGCATTACCAGCAAAACACTCTCTCCCACAAGGCCGTCCAGCCAGCCTTGCACCTTCTCAACTGACCCCGTTATTCCGATTCCCGCGAGAATGTCGCGAGCCTCCATCCACAAGGCCCGCGCTTGCGCCAGCTCCCCTTGCATCGAATGTATGGTTCCGAGGTTGCCTAGGTGATTCGCCGTTTCCTCCCGCCGGCCGAGCTTAGTGTCGATCTCAAGCGCCTTGGAATGCAGTACCTTGGCCTGGTCCAAGTCGCCACGCATTCGACAACATAACCCAAGATTGCCGTACTCGCTCGCCATGGCACCAGGCAAGCCAAGCTCCTCGGCGATCTTCAACGCTATGCAGTGCATCTTTGCCGCTTCGTCTACATTGCCTCGCCTCATTTCGATTCGTGCGAGGTTGCCTTGCTGTCGCCCAACACCCGACTTGTTCCCAATCTTCGCTTCAATCTCCATTGACTTTCGATGCATGGCCTCGGCTTCAACTAGGTTATCGCGTTGCTCGAAAAGTAGGCCAAGACTGGCAAAGGTGCCGGCAATTCCCTCCATTCTGCCTAGCTTCTCGTTGATCTTCAGCGCTTCGCGGTACATGGCCTCGGCCTGCGAAAGTTGTCCGCGCTTTTCATAGATCTGTCCGATGTTCCCATACGCTACAGCAACGCCGACGGGAGCGTCGAGCCTTCGATGTATTTCGAGCGCTTTGAGGTGCGCGGCCTCCGCACGTGACAGGTCGCCGCGTT
>CAZNDQ010000565.1:0-2986 GCA_964571825.1 uncultured Planctomycetales bacterium
TCGTGGTGGCAGCCTTCGGTGACCTGTCCGGAGCCGAGGAGCATGAGGGCCTTGAAGAAGGCGTCGGTGAGGAGGTGGTAGAGGGCGGCGATCCACGCCCCGACGCCGAGGCCGAAGATCATGTAGCCGAGCTGCGAAAGCGTCGAGTAGGCGAGCACCTTCTTGATGTCGGTCTGGACGATGGCGACGAGGGCGGCGAGGGCGAGCGTGATGCAGCCGATGACGGCGATGACGAACTGCGCACCGGGGGTGAGCAGGAGGAAGATGCGTGCGACGAGGTAGACGCCGGCGGCGACCATGGTGGCGGCGTGGATGAGGGCGCTGACGGGGGTGGGGCCGGCCATGGCGTCGGGGAGCCAGACCTGGAGGGGAACCTGGGCGCTTTTTCCGATGGCGCCGCAGAAGAGTCCGACGCCCATCCAGGTGGCGGCGCTGATGCCGAGGAAGGACAGGCCGGGGGCGAAGAGACCGGTGCCGGAGGCGTGCTGGTCGGCGAAAGCGCGGGCGGCGCCGGCAAGCGAGGGGTCGCGGAGGAAGTGGACGACCATCATCAGGCCGATGATGAAGCCGAAGTCGCCGACGCGGTTGGTGATGAAGGCCTTCATTCCGGCGTTGCTGGCGTACTTGCGGTCGAAGTAGAAGCCGATGAGGAAGTAGGAGCAGACACCGACGAGTTCCCAGAAGACGAAGAGGAAGACGAGGCTGCTCGAAATCACGAGGCCGAGCATGGAGAAGCCGAAGAGGGAGAGGTAGGTGAAGAAGCGGTGGAAGTGGCAGCGGCCGTCGACCTCATCGCTGTGGCCGGACATGTAGCCGAGGGAGAAGAAGAAGATCCAGAAGGCGATGAAAGTGACCATCATGAACATGACGACGGTCAGAGAGTCGAGGTTGACGCCGATGGTGAGGGGGATGTCGCCGAGGTCGGCCCAGTGGAAAGCGTTGTCGCGGGCGGTCTGGGCGGCGGCGCGGCGGGCGGCCTCGTCCATGCCGAGCCAGCGTAAGGTGACCATGCCGGCGAGCACGGTGCTGAACCCCATGCCGAGGCAGGCGACGTATCCGGAGAGGGGCTTGCCGAGGCGCGCGCCGAAGAAGACCAGCAGGACGAAGCTGATGAGCGGGCTGGCGACGCCCCAGACGAGCAGTGATTCGAGTGATGCCATGTGCTTCGTTTCAGTCTGCGTGCCGCGCCGGGCACGCGCGTCATCCGCCCGGGGGCGGTGCTATCCTCTCATCGTGTCGGCGCGATCGACGTCGATCGTCGCCAGGTTGTTGTAGATATTGACGAAGATGGCGATGGCGATGGCCGCCTCAGCCGCCGCGAGGACGATCACGAAGAGGGCCGTCAACTGCCCGTGCAGGTCGCCAACGCTGTAGCGCGAGAAGGCGACGAGGTTGATGTTTGCCGCGTTGAGCAGCAGCTCGACGCCGATCAGGATTCCCACCGCATTGCGCTTGAGGATCATCACCAGCACGCCGGTGCTGAAGATGAAGGCGGCGAGGAGCAGGTAGTGGGTCAGGCCCACGGGGGGCAGCGAGAACATCTTCGTCTATTTCTCCGGGCGGACGAGGTAGGCTGCGCCGAGCATGACGGCCAGGAGCAGCACGCTCGCCACCTCGAATGGGATCAGGTAATCGGTCAGCAGGGCCTGGCCGATCTCGGCCACAGTGAAGACACGCTGCTGCGCCTGCGGCGCGGCCGTCCAGTCGGCGCGGAGCAGCGCCCAACTCAGCCCGCCGAACAGGGCAAGGCTGACCACCGCGCCGCCGATGACTTCGAGCGGGCGCGGATTGAAGCGAATCCAGGGCGATTTGCTGGTGAGCATCACGCCGAAGACGATCAGCACGAGAATGCCGCCGGCGTAGACGATGAGCTGGATGACGGCGAGGAAGTTGGCGAGCATGAGGAAGAAGAGGGCGGCGATGGCGCCGAGGACGCCGAAGAGCCACATGGTCGTGCGGACGATGTTGGTCGAGATAACGATGCCGAGGCAGGAGACGGCGGCGACGGCGGCGAGGACATAGAACAGCGCGTCGTGGAGGAGGTCGGGGCGGGGCGTGGCGGCGGCGGCCGGGTCGGCGACCAGCGCGGCGCTGCCCAGCAGCGCCACAAGTAACAGAGGCAAACATGTCCGCCATGCAAGCATGTGCCGATCAACCTCCGGCCAGGGGGCGGCGGTTTGCCTGGGAGCCGACCAGCCGCGCCTGGTGCGTTAGTCCGTAGAGCATGATGCCGATGAAGGCCAGCACGCCGAGCAGGCCGATCGTGCCAAATATCCACGTCAGCCCACGTTCGACGAGCAGGAACGCCGGGTACTGCTGCGAGTGGACGAGTTCCCAGAGGGTGTTGCCGAGCAGCAGGACCATCACCGCGGGGAGCATCACCTGGATGCAGGAGTAAAGTACCTGATCGATGCGGATGCGCGGCAGGGTCCAGCGGATCCACATCTGCACGTAGAGCAGGAACGTACACTTGGCGACGAACCAGAGCGGCCCGTCGAAGAGGAGGCCGCGGATCGCCTTCGATTGCAGGTCGTCACCAGTGGGGGCCCAGGACATCGGCAGCGGAGAGTACCACGCGCCGAGGAAAAGGATGGTCAAGATTCCAGAGACGATGAACATCGAGCTGTATTCGCCGAAGAAGAAGAGCGACCAGCGGAAGCCGGAATATTCGGTGTGGAAGCCGCCGACGAGTTCGCTTTCGCTCTCGGGGAGGTCGAAGGGGGCGCGTTTGCAGCTTGCCAGCGAGGCGACGAAGTAGCCGCCGGCCGCGAGGAAAGTGAACGGATTGCGGAAGGCGAGCCAGGAGAACCAGCCGCCGTCCTGCAGGTTGCCGATCGATGTCAGTTGCAGCGTACCGGCGCACATGATGGGGATGAGCAGGGCCATGCCCATCGGGATCTCGTACGAGACCATCTGGCAGGCCTCGCGCATGCCGCCGTAGACGCTCCAGTTTTTGTTGCTGGCCCATCGGGCGATAATGACACCG
>CAZNDQ010000566.1:0-2972 GCA_964571825.1 uncultured Planctomycetales bacterium
CAGCGCGTCCGGCGCCGTCAGGTCGCGAATCCACAGCACGAACGGCTCCTGCCGCATCTCCACCGTCGAACTCAGCGCCGTGTACAGCGCCACCCAGATCGGCATCTGCAGCAGCATCGGCAGACACGTCAGCATCTGCGACGCCGGCGAAATCCCGTGGTCGCGGTACAGCTTCATCGTCTCTTCGTTCAGCTTCGCCTTGTCGTTGGCGTACTTCTTCTTGATCTCCTCGAACTTCGGCTGCACCACCGCCATCTTCGACTGCATCCGGACCATGTTCACCTGGCCCTTTTTCGTCACCGGATGCAGCAGCGTCCGCACCACCAGCACGAGAATGATGATCGCCAGCCCGTAGTTGTGGAACAGCAGGTTGTGGAACGCCGTCAGCATCTTCACCATCAGCACGGCCAGCCCGGCAAAGGTGCAGCCCGAAAACCCCTTCGTCAGAATCTGCATGTACCCGCGACGCTTGTACGACTCCACCGACTCGAAGCTCCGCCGCTCCTTCGGCCCGATGAAACAGGCAAAGCGGAACGACGTTTCCTGGCCCGCCCCCACCGTCTGCCGCGCCGTCCGCAACCGGAACGTCATGTCCGTCGGACCCTCGGCGTCGATCTGGTCCGCCGGCGCCACGCCCTCGGCCAGCGCGATCCGCGGCCCGAACACGTCCCCCTCCTCCTCTGCCGGCGCCAGCACCGCCGCAAAGTACTGGTTCGTCAGCGCCACCCACGCCAGCTCTTCGCCCTTCGCGTCCAGCCCCTCGCCCACCGTCACCGTCCCGGCGCGATGGATCTTGTCCCGATGCCAGGCGTGCGTCCCCAGCTCCCCCTCCTTGCGCCGCCCCGCCAGCAGACTTCGCGTGTCCGTCCGGATCGACTCGCGCGTGATCCCCACCGGCCCCCCCTGCTCCAGCGAGAAATCCACCGCGCCATCGCTCAGGTTCCGCACACGCAGCTCGACGTTCAGGTCGTACCGCCCGCTCGCATACTCCTCCACCGGCAGCTCATACGTCTTCTCGATCCGTAACAGGTCGCGCTCGCCCTCGCGCACCGTCACGCCGTACGTCACGCCCTGCGACGCTTCCCCCCGAACCTGCGAAACCACCTCCCACAGCGGCTCAGCCAGGTCCAGCGCCCGATGCCCCTCCGGGCGGATTAGCGTGATCTGCTCCGTCGCCAGCGACAGCCGCTCCCGTCCGCTCCGGTCCACCACCACCGGTTGCAGCAGCCGCAGCCGCGGCTCGTCGCTCTTGTCCTTCTGCCGCGAGACCTTCGCCAAAAAGTCGTTGAGTTGCACCTCCCGCACGCCCGCGCCGCGGCTGTCCGTCAGCGCCAGCATCCGGAACGGCCCGCCCCGATAGGTGGACACGTCGCCCACCGCCACCGTCACCGCCTCGCTTGCGCCGACCACCCGCAGTTGACCGTCGCCCGCCGCCGGCTCCACCTGACCGCCCGGCGCGGATTCCTGCGCCGTCGCCGACACCGGATGCGGCGCCGCCTCGCGCGCACCTTGTTCCCGTGGTTCGACTGCCGGGGCTGCTACCTCGTCCGGCGCCGGCGCTGCCGGCCGCGGCGGCGGCGGGAAGAACACCTGCGCCACCAGGTACCAGACGAGAAACGCCACCAGCATGGCGACGACGGCCTGTAGCAGATTCCGATTGCCCAACGTGGTTCCTTCTCGATGCGGCCTCGCTCGCTGCCGAAACCGCTGCCCGTCCGCCGCCGCGCCAAACGCGCGAGGCGTACCTTCGCTCATCACGCCAACCGCTGATCCTCTTCGGGAAGCCGCGACGCGCCGTCGCGCCGGACGGGCTCCGCGGCGGGAACGATCCGCGCCCAACTACCGTCCATCGTAGAGCCGCGTGCCGAGGAAATCATCCAGCTCCGGCACCGCCAGGATCCGGCTCACCGCACGCTCCACGTCATACTCCACTCTGACGAATTCCACTGTCGTCTGCGGGTATTTCCCGTTACCCGCGTGCTGCCACGCTTCTTCCGGCGCATCCTCCTCGTTGATCAGCACATAGCACGCACGCGGATCGCGGTCCCGCGGCTGCCCCACGCTCCCGACGTTGATGATCGCCTTCTCGTCGTCGGCCACCTCGTACGTGCTGTCCCCCAGCTCCGACGGCGGATCGAAATACGGATCGTCGAGGAACACACCCGGCACGTGCGTATGCCCGACAAAGCAGAGCCGGTGATGCTCCTCCAGCCGCTCGAAATTCGCCAGAATCTTGTGCGGGTTCGTGTACACGTCCTCGGCGAACAGATATTCGTTCACCGGACGACGCGGCGACCCGTGGCAGAACAGCATCCCGTGATACTCGATCTTCACCGGCAGCCGTCCGAGAAACTCCCACCGCCGGTCGCGCAGCGCCTTGTTCGGCTCCTCCTCAAAAAGCTGCTGTGTCCAGTACGCCCCGCGCTCCGCGCTGATGTTGAAGTTCGCCGGCTCGAAGAACACCGCCATGTCGTGGTTGCCGCAGATGCACTTCTCCGTCCGCTCCGCCACCAGGTCCAGACACTCGCGCGGACAAGCCCCGTAACCCACGATATCCCCAAGACAGAAAATCCGCTTGATGCCGCGGCGGTCAATGTCCGCCAGCACCGCCTGCAGTGCGTCATAGTTGCTGTGGATGTCGGAAATCAGTGCGATCTGGGGCATCCGACCCCCGTCTGCTTCAAGACCGGAATGAGCACTCCGGAACCCGGATCGGCTCGGTGCGTCTCTCTGCCCGCAGAAGATCGGACCGGATTCGATTCGCCGGATGAGCCCGCACAGCCGTGGCCCTCGACGGACCCCGACCGCAACGGTTCGTATCGTAGATTTCCCCCCGAAGACCGTCAAATCGCCCAGACCCGCCGCCCGTGCGTTGCCCCCGGCCTTGGCCCGTTCACCCCTCCCGACGCTACTCCCCCACCATCAGCATCGTGCGCACGGAGCTACCATGACACGGTCCGCTACGCCATCGC
>CAZNDQ010000567.1:0-2968 GCA_964571825.1 uncultured Planctomycetales bacterium
TCTTCGTCGCGGTACTCCGCGACTCCTCCACTGGCCACCGGCCACTGGTCACTGGTCACTGATTGTTGCTGAGCGAAGCGAAGCATCTCCAATCGCATTGTCCGTCCGGCACGCCCGTCCGGAGTTGCTTGCCATTTCCCGCCCGTTTCGTATGCTCATCCGGGGCCGGCAGGAGTCGCACATGACGTCCCCAACGCTTCGCACCCGCGCCATGATCGAAGTCGGCGACCGGGCCACGTTCACCAAGACCATCACGGACCGCGACGTGTTCGCTTTCGCCGACGCCTCCGGCGACCACAACCCCCTGCACTTCGACGACGCCTACGCCCAGCGCAGCATCTTCGGCCGCCGCGTCGCCCACGGCATCCTCACCGCCGGCATCATCAGCACCGTCCTCGGCAGCGACCTGCCCGGCGTCGGCACCATCTTCGTCGAGCTGCAGATCCGCTTCCTCAAGCCCGTCTTCATCGGCGACACCGTCACCGCCAACGCCACCGTCACCGAGATCATCAATCCCAGGCGGGTGCGCCTGATGGTCGCCTGCGTCAACCAGCACGGCGACGACGTCGCCATCGGCAACGTCATCGTCATCCCGCCGAAGGAAACTCAGGTGATCGACTGAAGCGCGGCCCTACGCCGGTTCCGACTCCGCCGCGCCCCGGGAATTGGCGGCCGGCGCGCGCGGCGTGACGTGCGACTCGATCTGCTCGAGCCGGCGAGCCATCGACATGATTTCCGCCAGTGCCTTGATGTTGACCTGATAGTCGAGGTCCGTCCGCAGCCGGTCCTTCTCCGTCTGCCGGTTCTGGCTTACCAGCACGAAGATGCTCAGGAAGATCGCCTCCAGGCTGACGATCATCGTCAGCAGCCCGAACGGGAACGGGTCCCACGACCACGCCCGCGGCAGCCACCCCCAGCCCGAAAGCAGATTCACGCCGACCCATACTGCAAACCAGATCACATGAAATGTCAGGAACCCCTGCCGACCGGCGCTCGCCACAATCTGGTCGCTGAACCGGTGCCACGCCGATGCATGCGTCTCCGCGTACGTCTGGTTCGGGTTCTTCAGCGTCCGCAGCGCCTCGATGCTCGCCCGCTGACGCCGCCCCATCACGTTGATCACTTCGATCGCCACGCGCGGATGCCGCCGCAGAAACTCGTGAAACTGCGCCCGCCCCAGCACGTACAGCTCCGTCGCCGCCGTCGTCCGCGCCGTCGCCGTCCGCACGCCCCCGTCCAGCAGGCTGATCTCCCCGAAGAACCCCCCCGGAACCAGGTCCGCCAGCTTCACCGCCACCCCGTCTTCGTTCGGTACGCTGATTTCAACCGACCCCCGGCTCACCAGGTAGAACTTGTCTCCCTTCTCGCCCTGCCAGAAGATCGTCGTGTGCGGCTCGACCCGCTCAACGTACATCGCCTCCATCAGATCGCGCTGCTCCGTCAACGAGAGTGAGGCAAACAGCGGGATGTGCGCCAGCGGCGCCGGATCGGCGGACGCCGGCGGGACGGGCGGCGCTGCGGCGGGCGGAGCGGCGATGATCGAGGGGTTCTCCTCGCGCATCCTCCCATCATACCATGAAAGCGGAGTGTCCAGCAGCGGGATTTCAGCAGGCAGCCGAGGCGGGTGCCGATGCCACGCGGCGCCGCTCGAACACGGTGGAACGCTCGCTGTCCGCCGCCGCATCCAGCACACGCGCATACACGCCCATCATCTGCGCGAGCGAATCCCGCCAGTTGTGATGTTCGACCACCCACCGCCGCGCCGCGCTCCCCATGCGCAGCCGTCGCTCCTCGTCCAGCAGCAGCCCACACACCGCCTCCGCCAGCGACGCCGCGCAGCCCGGCTCGAACAGCAGCCCCGTCTCCCCGTCCCGAACCGTCTCTGGCAGACCCCCGATCCGCGACGCCACCACCGGCACGCCCATCGCCTGCGCTTCGATCCCCACCACGCCGTACGTTTCACTTTCCAACGTCGACGGCGCCACGCACAGGTCCAGCGCCGACAGCGCCTCCGGCAGCCGCTCGTGCGGGACGAAATCGCGGAACGAGACGCACGCCTTCCACGCCTCCCGCGCCGCCTGTGCCTCCAGCTCCGCGCGGTTCCCGCCGTTGCCGTACAGCGTGAATCGGCACTGCGGCACGCGCGACAGGATCAACGGCACCGCCTCGAGCAGCACCCGCGCGCCCTTGTACGGCCGGAAGCCCCCGCAGAATCCGACGTGCGGCGCACATCCCTCCCGCCGCGCACGAGGCGAGAACCGCTCCACGTCCGCCCCGAAGTGCACCACCTCGATCCGTTCGCGCCGCAGACCCGCGAACCGCGCCGTCACGTCCGCCAGATACCGCGACGTCGCCGTCACCGCGTCCGCCAGACGCAGCGACTGCCTCTTCATCGCCACCACGTGCTCGTCCGCCGAGCCGCCGCTCTCGTCGAGCACCGCCTCCGGGAAGACCACGTCCTGCCCGTATGCCGACACGACGAACCGCGCACACCGCGACACCGAGGCATCGATCCCCCAGTGATGCACGTTGTGCATGTGAACGACGTCAAATCGCCGAAACATCGCCCGCATCGCGCGCCGATGCCGCGTCGGTCGCGGCCACGGATGCCGCCAGCCCCACGCCGGCACCTCCAGCGCGACGTATTCGACCCCCGTCTCACGCGCGCGCGGCAAAGCCCCGCAGAGAATCGACACGCGCACCCCCCGCGCCGCCAAGCCCCGCGCCCAACGCCGCACGTGCACGTCGTGAGGATCACCAAGAATGCCGAGTCGAAACACGATCCGCCCGTTTCCCCGCTGCACCCCAACCGCCCGAGCCGATAATCTCCCATTTCATCGACGATTCAACCGCCCGCCATCACCTGCACCTGCCCGCATTTTCCCCGTGTTTTTCCCGCCCGGCCGTAGCATTGCCGCACTGCCCGCCCGTATAATTGGTGCTTTCCAGTCTGTGTCGTGCGTGCAAC
>CAZNDQ010000568.1:0-2968 GCA_964571825.1 uncultured Planctomycetales bacterium
CGTCCCGGTACTCCGGGACTCCACAACTGGCCACCGGCCACTGGCCACTGGTCACTGCTGTTCGCAACGATGCGGAGCGTCGCTCCGCATCGTTGCGAACACCCCTCCCATTCATTAGCATCACGCAACCCATGACCACCAACGTTCCCGCAGCCGTGGAACCAGCCGCAACGACGCCGGCGCCTGCCCTCGCCCCTGCACCGCCGCGCCGCCGCAGCCTCGGCCGCCGCCTGCTCTTCGCCCTTCTCTTCCTCATCCTGCTTGTCGGAGGTGCCGAGATCATCCTCCGCGCCCTAGGCGTCGGCCGGCCCGTCAGCGGCTTCATCCGCGCTTCCATCGGCGGCGAGCAGCGCCTCCGCCCGAATCCCTGGGTCGGCCGCCGCTACTTTCCGCCCGGCATGGAACGCGCCATCGGCGGCTACGACTTCCCCGCGCACAAGCCCGCCGGCACCGTCCGCCTTTTCGTCCTCGGCGAGTCGGCTGCGCGCGGCTTCCCCATCGAACAGCATTCGTTCGCGACGATCCTCGGCGCGATGCTCCGCACCGCCGACCCCGACACGCGCTACGAACTCATCAACACCGCCATGACCGCCATCAACAGCCACGTCGTCGCCGAGATCGGCCGCGAGATCGCCGGCTACGAGCCCGACGTGCTGGTCATCTACTGCGGCAACAACGAGTTCGTCGGCCCGTGGGGCCCCGGCACGACGCTCCGCGACTTCACCGGCAGCCTCGCCCTCATTCGCCTCGACCTCGCCCTCAAGCGCAGCTACGCCGTGCAGCTCCTCGCGCGGCTTTTCGCCGGTGCGCCCGAGCCCAAAGCCTGGGGCGGCATGGAGATGTTCGTCGAGCGCAGGATCGCCCCCGACGATCCGCGCCTGCCCACCGTCGCCGCGCACCTCCGCGCCAACCTGCGCAGCGCCATCGACGCCGCGCGCGCCCGTGGCGCCCGCGTCCTGCTCTGCACCGTGGCCGTCAACCTGCGCGACTGCCCGCCCTTCGCCTCGTCGCACCCCGCCGCATTCTCCGGCGCGCCAGAGGCCGAGTGGCGCGCCGCCTTTCAGCGCGGCGCCGCGCTGCAGGAGTCGGGGCAGCACATAGACGCTCTGAAGGCGTATGACGAAGCGGCCGCTCTCCAGCCCGATCACGCCGAGCTGCAGTTCCGCCGCGGCGAATGCCTCCTCGCCACCGGCGCCGTCGCCGCCGCCCGCGCCGCCTTCGCCGCCGCCCGCGACGCCGACGCCCTGCGCTTCCGCACCACCGGCCCGCTGAATGCGGCCATCCGCGACCTCGCCGCCGAATACTCCGCCCCCGACGTGACGCTCGTCGACGTCGAGGAGCGGTTCGCCGCTGCGTCGCCCGACGGCATCCCCGGCCGCGCCCATTTCTACGAGCACGTCCACCTCAACTTCGACGGGAACTACGCCATCGCCGCCGCGCTCTTCGAGCAGCTTCGCGACGCACTGCCCCGCCTCGCCGACAAGACCCCGATCGACGCCGCCGAGGCCCGCCGGCTGACTGCGTTCACCGGCTTCGACGAGTTTCTCGGCGTCTCGCGGCTGGTGGGCGTGATGCGCGATCCGCCCTTCCCCGGCCGCTATGGCGCCGATGCCGAATTCGCCGCCATGCGCACCCGGCTGGAGGAGCTGCTCGAGTGGACGCAGCCGGAGAAGGTGCCCGAGGTGACGGCCGCCTACCGCGCAGCCGCCGACCGCTGGCCCGACGACCCGGCCCGCCATCGCATGCTCGCCGGCCTGCTGCAACTCCAGCGCGACTTTCCTGCCGCCGATGCACACTTCCGCCGCGCCATCGAACTCACCACCGAGACGCGCGAGACGCGTATCGCCTACGCCCGCATGCTTCACGAGCAGGGCCGCCTCGAAGAGGCCGCCACCCAGTACAAGGCCGTCCTCGCCGAGGAGCCCGACGCCGGCAACGCCCTCGCCGGAATGGGCATGCTCTACCGCGACAAGGGCCGCCCACGCGACGCCATCGACTACTTCAAGCGCTCCATCCGCTACCTGCCCGATGCTGTCGTCCCCCGCGTGGAGCTGGCCAAACTGCAGATCGCCGACGGCCGATTGAAGCAGGCTGCCGAATCGCTCGAAACCGCCTGGCGGCTCGATCCGAAGAATCTCGTCGTCTGCGATATCTTTCAGAACGTGCTCATCCGCGAGCGTCGCTACGGCTATGCGGCGCAGGTCCTCCGCACCGGCCTGCAGCACCACCCGCAGAATCCCGGGCTGCTCAACAACCTCGCCTGGCTGCTCGCCACCTGCCCCGAACCCGGCATCCGCAACGGCCGCGACGCCCTCCAGTTCGCTGTCAAAGCCGCCGATCTGACGCAGCAGGAGCCCCGAACGCTCGATACCCTCGCCGCCGCCTGCGCCGAGGCCGGCGCCTGGGACCAGGCCCTGCAGGCGATCACCGCCGCCCTGCAGAAGACCGACCCCCAGCAGCAGCCCGAACTCTACCGCGAACTGACCGAGCGCCGCTCCCTCTATGCAGCGCGCAAGCCCTATCGGCAACTGAAATAGCCGCACCGGCTCGTCCGGAACGCGCGGGATGCATCATGGTGCCTGAGTACCTGCAGCAGGTGGAATCGAACGGCAACGGGCCCCCACGCTTTGGGGAGGCCCCGGTGCGGCGCCATTATGCAACCGATCTTCTCTGTCTACTACTTCTCGCTTGCGCCGTCGGGTTTTACTATCGTCAGGCGCTGACCGGCGCCGGCTGCTTCTGGCACGGCGACTTCGGCCCGCAGGACTATCCCTACCGCCACTATTTCTTCCCCGACGCCTTGCGCCACGGCCGGCTCCCCCTTTGGTGCCCGGAGCTGAACGGCGGCGTCCCCACCTACGCCGAAGGACAGGCCGCCGTTTTCTATCCCCCCAACTGGCTGCTCTGCTTCGGCCCCTTTCCGCTGATGTTCAATCTCAACGTCGTGATCCACATTCTCTTCGCCGGC
>CAZNDQ010000569.1:0-2962 GCA_964571825.1 uncultured Planctomycetales bacterium
GGCGACACCGCGCCCCCTAGCTCCGGCGCGTTCGACAGCTTCACGTTCTGCTGAAACTCTGTCTGCACCGGTCCCGGCTCGATGAGCGAAACGAAGATTCGCCACGGCCGCAGTTCCACCCGCAGCGCGTCCGACAGCGATCGCAGCGCATGCTTGCTCGCGCTGTACACACCCATGAACGGCAGCGTCGCATACCCCGCCACGCTCCCCACGTTGACGATCCGCCCGCTCCGCTGCCGCCGCATGATCGGCGCGGCCGCCCTCACCACCCGCACCGGCCCTACCACGTTCACCTCGATCTGCTCGCGCAGCTCCGCGTCGCACGTCTCCTCCACCGCGCCGAACTGCCCGTACCCCGCGTTGTTGATCACCGCATCGAGCCGTTCCGCCTCCGCCTCGACCTGCCCCACGGCCGCCCGCACCGACGCCTCGTCGCACACGTCCAACTGCGCCACGCGCACAACGCCGTGACCACCCTCGCGCCCGCTGCCGTCTGGAAACGCCCGCGCCGCCCACGAACGCAGCTCCGCCAGCGACTCCTCCCGCCGCGCCGTCGCGTACACCGTCCAGCCTCCCCGCGCCAGCCGCTCGGCCGTCGCCCGCCCGATCCCTGAACTGCAACCTGTGATCAATACAACGCGATCCGTGTTTACCGTCATCGCCGCCACTGCTCCGAAATAGCATCACGCGCAGCAGTGCATCAGCGCACGCCGCGCGGCCGGCATCATACGTTGTCATCGCGGATTTGTCGGGCGACCGGGTCGATCGCCGTGAGAATACCCGGAGTCGTCACCGTCAGATATCGAACATCAGCGGCAGGTCCGTCGGCGGCGGCGCCGGCCGGCGCGGATCGCCGTTGCGGCTCTTGACGCGCAGCTCCGGCGGCTTGATCGACACCGTGCAGTTGTCCGGGATCGTCGTCGTCACAAACACCGACCCGCCGATCACGCTCCCCTCTCCGATCACCGTCTCCCCGCCCAGCACGATCGCGTTCGCATACAGCGTCGCGCTGTCCTTCACCGTCGGGTGCCGCTTCACCCCGCGGATCACCCGCCCGCGCTCATCCTTCGGGAACGACAGCGCTCCCAGCGTTACCCCCTGATACAGCTTGACGTTGTCGCCGATCTCCGTCGTCTCGCCGATCACCACGCCTGTCGCGTGGTCGATGAACACGTTCCGCCCGATCTTCGCCCCCGGATGGATGTCCACGCCCGTCTGGGTGTGCGCCCACTCCGACATCATCCGCGGGATGAGCGGCACCCCCAGCAGGTGCAGCTCGTGCGCCAGCCGGTAGACGCTCACCGCCAGCACCCCCGGATACGCCAGCACGATCTCGTGCGTATTCGTCGCGGCCGGGTCCCCGTCATACGCCGCCTGCACGTCCCCGCTCAGCATCTCGCGCACCTGCGGGATCCGCTCCATGAAGCGGATCACCAGTTCGTCCGCGTGCTGCTGGCAGCCCGAGACGTTGCCCGCCGCTCCCTGCTCGTTCTCGACCTGGTAGCACAGCGCGTGGTAGACCGCGCGGCTGAGCCGCTCCCCGATCTGCTGCAGGAGTTCGCCGACGTGGAAGCGGATGTTCTGCCGCGTCAGGTTTTGCCGCCCGAAGTACCCCGGATAGAGCAGTTCCAGCAGCAGCAGGATCGTGCTGACGATCTCCGCGCGCGACGGCAGATAGGTCTTGTCGATGTGGTGCGTCCGCTCGTCGCGCTGATAGCTGCCGACGATCCGCTCCACCAGCGCGGGCAACCGCTCGCCGAAATTGAACTCGCCTGCCGCCATGATTCTCACCGCAGGTTGATCGGCCGATTCTAGGACGCACTCCACCCGCCCTGCAAATGAACCGCCCGCAACCGATGCCCGCGCCGGCTTCGGCCTCCCGTGCTATCCTGCCCCCATGTCCGCCAGCGCCCGCGCCTATCTGCTGCTCGACGACGCAGCCCTCCTTGAAGAGTGCGACGTACTCACCTATCGCGCCTCCGGACCCGGCGGGCAGAAGCGCAACAAGACCGACAGCGCCGTACGCCTGGCCCACCGCCCCACCGGCCTGGCCGCCATCGGCACAGAAAGCCGCTCCCAGCACGAAAACAAGTCCCGCGCGCTGGCGCGCCTCCGCCGCGCTATCGCCTTCGAGGTCCGCGCCCCGCTCGACTCGGCCGATTACGAGCCCTCGCCGCTGCTGCGCACCTGTATCTCCGCTGCGCGCGGCCTGCAGTGCGGCCGGCGCGACCAGCGGTACTGGCTCGTCGTCGCCGAGCTGCTCGACCTGCTCCTCGCACACCGCGCGGCCGTGCGCGACACCGCCCGCGCCCTCGACCTCTCCACCGCCAACCTCGTCGCCTTTTTCCGCCGCGACCCCAAGCTCTGGGAGCGCGTCAACCGCTTCCGCGCCGAATTCAAGCTGCCGCTCCTGCGCGCCTGATCCGGCGGATCGGGGCGGGACTGGTGCGAATCGTTATGCACGCCATCTCGACGCGGCGGTATACTCTCTGCGCCGATGCCGCCCGCGTGCAGGAGCCGCTCATGCCCGCCCCGCAACATCACCGCGACGTCATCGAAAGCGTCCCCGTCGCGCTGCTCACCGTCAGCGACACGCGAACGCCGCGCACGGACGCCTCGGGCGCGGCCGCGCGGGAACTGCTCATCGCCGCCGGTCACGAGATCGTCGCGCAGGAAATCGTTCCCGATGACCCCGACCGCATCCTCGCTGCGCTGGCCGCGCTGCCCGTGTCGCCAGCCTGCCGCGCCGTGATCCTCACCGGTGGCACCGGCATCGCCCCGCGCGACGTCACCGTCGAGACAATCGCCCCGCTCCTCGAGAAGCGGCTCGACGGCTTCGGTGAACTCTTTCGCGCGCTGAGCTTTGACGAGATCGGCCCGGCCGCGATGCTCTCCCGCGCCCTCGCCGGCGTTCTCGCCGGGCGGATTGTCTTCGTTGTGCCGGGTTCGACTGCGGCCGTCC
>CAZNDQ010000570.1:0-2957 GCA_964571825.1 uncultured Planctomycetales bacterium
GGTGTGGTTGCTGCTGGATGTGTATCCGCTGCGTCGGCGGGCGAAGTGTTCGTGGGGGCGGCTGATTGCGGAGAAGGTGCCGGCGCTGCTGTGGGTAGGGGCGATGGCGGTGGTGGTGAACGTGGCGCGGCGGCAGCACGAGGTGGTGGTGTCGCTGGCGGAGTTCGGGGTGTGGGAGCGAGCGGCGCAGGCGAGCTGGGCGGTGTGGTTTCATCTGCTGAAGACGGCCGTGCCGACGGGGCTGATGCCGATCTATCCGTACCTGCTGCGGTTCGATGCGTGGTCGTGGCCGTTCGTGGCGGCGGTGGGGGCGATGGTGCTGGCGTCTGTGGCGGCGGTGGCGTCGGCGCGGCGGCAACCGGGAGCGTGGGTGGCGTGGTTTGCGTGGCTGCTGTTGCTGCTGCCGTTTCTGGGGCTGTCGAATCATCCGCACTATCCGAGCGATCGGTACACGTACCTGGCGAGCGTGGTGATCGCGGTGGTTGTGGCGGGCGTAGTCGCGTGGTGCTGGGAGCGAGTAGGGCGCGGCGGGCGCGCGGCGCTTGTCGCGCTGGCGCTGGTAGTGGTGGCGGCGCTGGGAGTGATGACGTGGCGGCAGTCGGCGGTGTGGACGCGGTCGGTCAGTTTGTTTCAACACATCCTGCGGTTTAAGCACGAGCCGAGTCGACGCGCGGTGATGCTGGTGCGGCTGGGGATGGCGCACGAGCGCGAGGCGGATGCGGCGCGGGCGTATGAGGCGTATCGGTCAGCCGATCTGCTGCGGCCGGGGGAGGAGGAGACGCTGCTGCGGATGGGGGCGACGTTGGTGGAATTGAATCGGCTGGGGGAGGCGGCGGACCGCTATAGGCAGGTGCTGGCGGCGCGGCCGGCGTCGGCGCGGGCGGCGGTTCAGCTCGCGGGGATACGCTTCGAGCAGGAGCAGTATGCGGAGGCGGAGCGGCTGCTGCGCGGGGTGCTGCGGCGGGCGCCGCAACATCAGCGGGCGCGGCGGCTGCTGGCAGACACGCTGTTTCGTGCGGGGCGGCTGGAGGAGTGCGTGGAGGTGTATGAGGAGCTGCTGGAGCACCGGCCGGATCAGGCGGAGGCGTGGGCGAATCTGGCGCTGGCGCAGTGGCGGCTGGGGCGGGTGGAGGCGGCGCGGGAAACGTCGCGGCGGGCGCTGCAGTTGTCGGAGGCGCGGGGGATGACGGAACTGATCGGGCAGATGCAGCGTATGCGCGAGGAGACGCAGGAAGCGCCGGTGTCGGCGCCGGCGTCGGCGCCGGCGCGGTGAGCGGTGGTGCGAGAGGCGCGGTGACGTGGGATTCGTTGACCGTGCCGCGGGGGTTCGGATAGTCTGCGGCGCTTTGGTGAGCGTGAATCGACGGGGCGAGAAGCGGGACAACGTGCGTTGCTGAGCGACTACATCAAGCTGCTGCGGCCGGCGCAGTGGATCAAGAACGTGTTCGTGCTGGCGGGGGCGGTGCCGTCGGGGGAGATGCTGCGCGCGGACGCGGTGTGGAAGGTGTCGCTGGCGTTCGTCGCGTTCTGCCTGGCGTCGAGTTCGAGCTACGTGATCAACGACATTGTCGATCGGGAGCAGGACAAGCTGCACCCGACGAAGTGCACCCGGCCGTTGCCGCGCGGGGCGGTGTCGCCGGGGGCGGCGGGGGTGTTCGCGCTGTTGCTGGTAACGGGAGCGGCGGCGGTGAGCGTGCTGTTTCTGCCGCTGCTGTTTCAGGTGATTCTGGCGTCGTACTGGGTGATGATCCTGGCGTATTCGCTGGCGCTGAAGAAGCGGATGATATTGGACGTGATCTTGATCAGCCTGGGGTTCGTGCTGCGGGCGCTGGGGGGCGTGGCGGCGATCAATGTCGATTTTTCGCCGTGGCTGATCGTGTGCACGTTTACGCTGTGCCTGTTTCTGGGGTTTTCCAAGCGGCGGTGCGAGATCGCAGCCATCGGGGACGCGGAGCAGGCGGTGCGGCATCGGCGGACGCTGGCGCGGTACACGCCGGAGCTGCTGAACCACCTGCTGAGCATCACGGCGGGGGTGGCGATCATGGCGTTCCTGCTGTACACGCTGGAGCCGTCGGACCCGCCGCCGCCGTTTCCGAAGGAATTGCTGCTGTACACGACCCCACTGGTGGTCTACGGCGTATTTCGCTATGCGATGCTGATCGAGTCGGGGGTGCGGACGGGACCGTCTGATATCATCATCAGCGACCGGCCGTTCATGCTGACGATCATCGTCTGGGCGCTGCTGGCGGCGCTGGTGGTGTACAAGGGGCATGAGATCAAGCGGTTTTTCGCGGAGCACGGGCCGCAGCGCGAGGCAGTGGAGCGAGGTGCGCGTGCGGCCGGCGTGCCGGCGGCGGCACTATGATGTGAGCGTGACGATGGCGCGGCCGACCCCGCGGCCGGCAAGTACAGGGCCGATATGAGCAAGACGAAGGTAGCGATCGTGAAGACCCGTCCAGCCACGGTGCTGGCGGACTATCACGAGGTGATGAACCTCGCGGGATATCAGGACGTGATCGCGCGCGAGGCGGACACGGCGCTGAAGGTGAACATCAGTTGGCACTTTTTCTTTCCGGGGTCGTCGACGACGCCGTGGCAGCTCGAGGGCGTGATCCGGGCGATGAAGCGCGACGGGTACGACCCGAAGCTGATGCACGCCTGCCATAATCGCACGGTGGTGATCGATGCGCATCTGGGCGAGCGCGAGAACAAGCAGGTGAACGTGGTGGAGGCGCACGGGCTGCGCAACGTGCACCTGTACGAGGGGGAGGAGTGGATCAACGTCCACGAGGCGGTGGGGGACGTGTCGAAGCGGTTCCTCGTGCTGAACCGGGTGTATCCGAAGGGGTTTTCGATTCCGCGGCGGTTCATCGGCGAGAACATCGTGCACCTGCCGACGGTGAAGACGCACGTCTTCACGACGACGACGGGGGCGATGAAGAATGCGTTCGGCGGGC
>CAZNDQ010000571.1:0-2955 GCA_964571825.1 uncultured Planctomycetales bacterium
CGTCGGCCGCCGCGGCGGAGCGTTGATCAGCGGCACGGCGCCGTCGCAATGAGCCCGGCCGCCGAAATGAATTCTGGGAGCGAGCGTTTGCTCAAGCGTGCGATACAACCCGCGACCCGCCGCGCGCGAGCGGCCTTCAGCCTGGCGGAGATGATGATCGCGCTGGTCATCCTCGGTCTGGGGCTGCTGTTCATCGCCGCTGCCCTGCCGGCCGGTCTCGACTACACCCGCCGCACGGTGGACCTGGCGACGGGCGAGGCGGCGGGGGAGTATGCGCTCAACACGATCGAACAGTATGTCCGCACGTCGGTGCGGATCGCGCCCGGTCCGAGTCTCGGCACGCCGACGCGGCTTGATTCGCTCTTTCGCCCGCGCGGCGCCGGCGGCCCGGCGCTCCATCCGGTCGACAACGCCCACGAGCCGTTCCTCAAGGTCCGCCCGCTCATCGGCGCTAACATCGCCATGAACCCCGGCCCGGGGCGATACGCCCAGCTCGCCGAAGCGGGGGAGCGCGGCGACCCGTCGCTCGGCGGTGGTCTGATCGAGACCTTCGTTCCTCCGATCCTCGCAGTCCATCCGTCGTACGCGGGCTGGATGGCGCTACCGTTCCGGGAGCTCGACCTGTCGCTCGCGTCCGGCTGGAGCCTCTTCCAGTCGCCCGCGCTTCCCTCAGTCGTCCGCGTCTATCCGCCGGTCAGCGCCGACGATTTCGGCGGCACCGCGGGTTATCAGGGGTTCGATCCGGCCCAGTACTTCGCCGCGCCCTACGCGCCGCGCCGCGTGCTCGATCCGGCGGCCGGCGGCTCCGAGACGATCAAGGCGGCCGACCGTCGCATCGTCTGGACGGCCCTCTATCGCCGCCTCAGCTACAACCGCACCGAGCCCGATACGACCGTGCGGCAGGGTGATCCGCTGCTCTACGAGTTCATCGTCGTCGTCGCGCGCCGCCCCACGCAGAATCATCGCTTCCCGCGGCAGGGCGCGACCGGCAGCGCCCCGACGATGCCCGTCGCCCTGCCCGCCGCCACGATCGGCTCGGAGCTGCTCTTTCCCGAGCCCTGGCTCGTTTCGTTCCAGAACCTGCCACTCGTGTATAACCCCGGCATCCCCACGTGGCACTTCGGTGACCGCGAGCTGCCGACGGCCTTCGTCGATCCGCCCGTCATCCGGCTCGGCTGCTCGGCCGAGCTCGCCCGCATCCTCCGCCCCGGCAGCATCCTGATTCCCGCTGTCAATGACGATCTTTCTGCCATGCCCATGAGTCGCCAGGTCGGCTTCATCCCGCATAATCCCAGCGCCCTGCCGATCTACGAGGTGCAGGACGTAACCGTCGATCCGAACAACGGCGCGAATTGGGTTGTCAGCGTGCGAACGAACGGCATCTATCCCTGGATCTCGGTTCCTGGGAATGCCCCCGCCTGGCTCTGCTGGGTGATCCCGCCGGCGTTCGAGGTGCGCGATTCCACCGGCCAGCCGGTCTATGACAGCCGCTCGCCGGTCCTCTCGGTGCAGCGCCGCGTGATCCGCGTCCCGGAGATTCCGCCAAGTTGATTGACATGAAGCGCCGCCCAACCGTCCTGTTCCAGCTTCGCACACCGGCCGCGGCTTTCACGCTGGTCGAGATGCTCGTCGCGCTCGTCGTCCTTGTCGTCGCGATGGGAATCGTCACCACGGTCTTCAGCGTCACCACCCGCACTGTCTCGCAGTCCGCCGCGCTGGCCGAGGTGCAGCAGAACCTGCGCGCCTTCATGCTCCAGCTCGAGGCCGACCTCGCCGGCGTCGACCCCGCCGCCAGCATTCTCGTCCTTCACGGCCGCACGCAGCCGGGCGCGCTCAATCAGGAAGATCTCGAGGCCCGCAAGTACCTGCGCTTTCTCGAGGGCGACCCCGCGGCCGCCGGCGGCAACCCCGAGTTCGACCCGCCCGCCTCGCTCGATCCGCAATACAGCGAGCCCCGGGCCGACATCATGATGTTCTTCTCGAACCGCGAGCTCGCCTCCCAGGCGCCGCCTCTGAGCGATCCGGGCGCCGGCAGTCCTTACCAGCCCTATTACCACGGCGCCAAGTCGGCGCCCGTGCAGATCGTCTACGGCCACGCCGCGGTCGATGGCTTCGCTCAGACCAGCGCGGGCCCGCCGCCGACCTACGACTACGCTGACCAGCTTCGCCACGTCGCGCAGCTTCGCACCGACGGCACCGGCCGCAGCATCCTCCCGATCGAGCGCTGGCACCTGGCCCGCCGCGCGGTTCTGATCGTGCCGACGTCCGGCGCGCTGGCATTCGCGGGCGGCGCAACCGGCAACCCCACCTCGGACGCCTTTCCGCGCATCCTGCGCTGCGATAACCGCTTCCAGCCCTATCCGGGCGACGTGGTCGGCGAAACGCAGGGACTCGACTTGGACCTGCTCTTTACCGCCATCGATCTTTCCGGCCCCGGCATTCCCGTGGCGCAGGTGTCGATGCAACCGTACAACCCGCCTCCACCAGTGCTCAACCTGGTCCGCGATGTACTCTATCCCACTGGGGCGACGCGCTCCTTCCATCACGTCGCGACGGTGGTCGAGAATCCCCCCGCCGATCTCCAGTCGAATCTCGGCGTGCACGGCCTCCAGGCCTGCGCCTGGTTCAAGGTCGAGTTCCTCATGCCCGAGGACCCGCGCAACGCCCGCGACTACTACGACACGAACGCCACCCTGGCCTCGCGAAACACGCGGATCGACATGCCCCGCTGGACCGAGGTCGAGCCGGGCGAGACCTACGTGTTTCTGCGCGACACGGCCGAGAATCGCAATCTGGTCGCATCGCAGTACAACGGCGCCTCCGTCGGCCCGCGCCTGGCGGAGTTCGGCCTGATCGATCCGTTCGGTGCGCTCGGCCCCGGCGGAGCGGTCGAGCGTCGCCGCGTCCGCATGTGGCCCTACGCCATTCGCGTGACCGTCAGGGTGTACGACCGTC
>CAZNDQ010000572.1:0-2954 GCA_964571825.1 uncultured Planctomycetales bacterium
CCTACTGCGCCGCCGCCTCCCGGTTCAGCCGGACGATCATCCCCTCCCCGCGCTCGATCTCCTGCTGATACTGATACGCGCTCCGCTCGATCTCCCCCTGAGGATAGTGCTGCTCGATCGCCCGCACCATCCCGCCCAGCTCGTCCACCCGCTGGATGTACCGCTCCGCCTCCGCTTCGATCTCGTCCGTCAGCGCCTCCACGTAATAGCTCCCCGCCAGCGGATCGACCGTGTTCGCCACCCCCGACTCGTGCGCGATGATCTGCTGCGTCCGCAGTGCGATCTGCACCGACTCCTCCGTCGGCAGCGCCAGCGCCTCGTCCCGGCTGTTCGTGTGCAGCGACTGC
Organism: uncultured Planctomycetales bacterium; assembly: GCA_964571825.1. Classification (GTDB taxonomy): domain Bacteria; phylum Planctomycetota; class Phycisphaerae; order UBA1845; genus CAZNDQ01. The sequence continues at coordinate 348 of CAZNDQ010000572.1, forward strand.
GTCCCCCCCAGCACCGCCGCCAGCGCCTGCAGCGCCACCCGCACCACGTTGTTGTCCACCTGCTGCGCCGTCAGCGTCGCTCCGCACGTCTGCGTGTGGAACCGCAGCATCCAGCTCCGCGGGTCCTTCGCCCCGAACCGCTGTCGCATGATCCGCGCCCACAGCCGCCGCGCTGCGCGGAACTTCGCCGCCTCCTCCATTACGTCCGTCATCGCCCCCAGGAAAAACGCCAGCCGCGGCGCAAACCGGTCCACGCTCAACCCCGCCCGCAGCGCTGACTCCACGTACGTAATGCCGTTGGCGAACGTAAAGCCGATTTCCTGACCGGCCGTAGCGCCGGCCTCGCGCATGTGATAGCCGCTGATGCTGATCGTGTTGAACTTCGGCAGCGTCTCCGCCGCCCACGCAAAAATGTTGGTAATCAGCCGCAGCGACGGGCCCGGCGGAAAGATATACGTCCCCCGCGCGATATATTCCTTCAGAATATCATTTTGGATTGTCCCCGTCAGCTTCTCCGCCGCCACGCCCTGCTTCCGCCCCACCGCCACGTACAGCGCCAGCAGCACCGCCGCCGGCGCGTTGATCGTCATCGACGTCGAGACCCGCTCCAGCGGAATCCCGTCAAAGAGAATCTCCATGTCCGCCAGCGTGTCAATCGCCACGCCGACCTTGCCCACCTCCCCCTGCGCCATCTCGTCGTCGCTGTCGTAGCCGATCTGCGTCGGCAGATCGAACGCCACGCTCAACCCCGTCTGCCCGTTCTCCAGCAGGAACCGATACCGCTTGTTCGTCTCCTCCGCCGTTGCGAACCCCGCGTACTGCCGCATCGTCCACAGCCGCGAACGATACATTGTCGGATGAATCCCCCGCGTAAATGGGTACTCCCCCGGAAAACCCACGCGCTCCAGATATGCCTTCTGCGACTCCGCCGTCATCCCATTCGATGGTACATACACCGTTTCGACCGGCCGGTCCGACACCGTCACCGTCCGCTCCGCCTGCTCCGCGAACTGCCGCACCGACGCACCCAGCGTCTGCGCCTTCCACTGCTCATACCGCTGTCGGATCTCGTCGCTCATTCGCCTCGCCCCGTCAGCGCCTTCACCGCCTCCGCCAGCGCCATTCGCCCCGACTCCACCTCTGTCAGCAGCGCCTCACCCGCCCCGTCGCGCAGCGCCAGTTCAAGCCCGCGCTCGTACGCCCGCATCGCCTCGCGCCGCACTTCGCTCGCCAGCCGCCGCCGCCGCAGCTCGCGCCGCCGCGCCGGCTCCCGCGCCGCCTCATCCAGCGCCATCAGCCGCTCCACCAGCTCCGCGACCCCCGCCCCGCTCCGCGCCTCGACCCCCATCACCTCCGCGCGCATCGGCCCCCGTCGCACCTCCTCTGCATTCATCGGCAGTCGCCCGGCGCCCGATGATAGGTCCAGCTCATCCCGGATTTCCGCCTCCAGCCGCGCCGCCTCCGGCAGGTCGTACTTGTTCACCACCACCACGTCCGCGATCTCCAGCAGCCCCGCCTTGATCAACTGCACGTCGTCGCCATACCCCGGCCCGAACACCACCACCCGCACATCCGCCACCCCCGCCAGCTCCGTCTCGTTCTGCCCCACGCCCACCGTCTCGATCAGCACCGTCTCGAACCCCGCCAGCTCCAGCGCCCGCGCGCAGTGCACCGCCGCCTCCGACAGCCCCCCCTCGCACCCGTGCGTCGCCAGCGAGCGGATGAACACGCCCGCGTCCGTCGCATGCCGCATCATCCGCACCCGGTCGCCCAGCACCGCCCCGCGCCCGACCTGCGACGATGGGTCCACCGCCACCACGCCCACCGTCCGCCCGCGCCCGCGCAGACTTTGTATGATCGCATCGATCAGCGTCGACTTGCCCACTCCCGGCGGACCCGTGAACCCCCACCACGGCCGGTCCCCCGTCGCCCCGCGCAGCGCCTGCCGCAGCGCCTCCCCCTCCGCGTCCGCGCGCTCAACGACGCTCATCGCCCGCGCGATCGCCCGCCGCTCCCCTCGCCGAACCCGCTCGACCAGTTCCGCCGCCGCCCCCATCACGGCTGGCCCCCGGCGCCGCTCGCCGCCCGCTCCGTCAGCTCCTGCTCCAGCTCCGCCAGGATTTGCTCCAGCGGCGTCCCCGGCGTGAACACCCGCCGCACCCCCAGTGCCGCCAGCCGCGGGATATCCGCCTCAGGGATGATCCCCCCGACGAACACCACGATGTTCTCCGCGCTCTCCTCGCGCAGCAGTGCCGTCACCCGCTCGCACAGTTCGAGGTGCGCCCCGCTTAGCAGGCTCAGCCCGATTGCGTCCACGTCCTCGTCGATCGCCGTCCGCACGATCTGCTGCGGCGTCTTGCGGATCCCCGTGTAGATCACCTCGTACCCGGCGTTCCGCAGCGCCCGCGCGATGAACTTCGCCCCCCGGTCGTGCCCGTCCAGCCCGACCTTCCCGACCAGGATCCGTTTCGGTGGTGATGGTTGCATGTGTACCGCTCGACTTGCCGCATACCATACGCCCGCGCAGCGCGCATTTCAAAGGGCTCCCTCATCCCGATCGCCCCTCGCCGGCATCCCGAGCGCATTACGCCGCCGTGCTGAATACGC
>CAZNDQ010000573.1:0-1277 GCA_964571825.1 uncultured Planctomycetales bacterium
AGCGGGCCGAAGAGCGGGCCCAGAAGACCGCCGTCAAACTGATGCTCCCGCTGATTCTCTTCATCTTCCCCGCGATCTTCGTCGTGCTGGCCGGACCGGCCGCGCTGCGGATGATCGACACCTTCGCCAAGACCGGACTCGGGCGCTGACGCCGCGTCGAGCGCCGCCCAACCTGCCGAAAAACCGCGATATCAGACCTGCCACGGCGGGTGGGCAGGTTCGCGCGCGCAGGCCGGCTGAAATCTCCGCCGACCCGCCAAATGAAAAGTAAATGTCCCCCCCGGCGAGGAACGATAACCCATAGCGTCACTCCCCGGACGGCCCGCACGGCCGGCCGCGCGGGCAAGGGAGAGCCCGGCGGACCGACCTCCGGACACCGGCACCGGCCGCTCGGGATCAGACCGCACGGAGGCTCGCAATGTTCCAGCGTATCCCCATCTTTGCCCTCAGCTTGGTGTTCGTTGCTGCCGTCGGCTGCGCGGTGCCCGCCCAGCGGCTGAACTCGCCGCCTCAGGGCGCCTCCGACGAACCGGCCGAACTCCAGGAGTACTACGTCTACATGACCGACAACGCCATGTTGTCGGACATGTCGATTGTCGACGAGCACTTCGTGCCCCACACCAGCGAGATCAATTCGCTGGGCGCGCGTCGGCTTTCGCGCTATGCCAGGTTGCTCGAAACGTATCGCATTCCCGTCCGCTACGACACCGCCATGGATGACGAGGCGATGGTCGAGCAGCGCATGCAGCATGTGCGCGAATACCTCCAGGTCGCCGGGCTCGCCCCGGACCGCATCGAGGTGATCCGCGCCGATGCCGGCGCGAAGGGTATGGCTGCAGAAGAGTCCATCATGGCCAGGAAGGGCAGCCAGTACAGCGAGAAGCAGAGCCAGTCGCCCTTCGCCACGGGCTTCACCATCGGGAGCAACTGATCCGCGTGCGGCCAATCGGTCGAAGGACCGATTGGTCGCTGTGTCTGAAGGCGGGAAACTGATATCGAGGATTGGGATGAGATCGCGCATCATCAACATCAGCGTGTTCGGTATGGTCGCTGTTCTGGTGCTTGGCTGCCAGATGAATCAGAACTCGACGAATCCGAGCGAGGACGAAAAGTGGCGCCGCGCGTCGCTTAACGAGTGGATGCCGGAAAAGGAGGCGCACGATCCGAAGCTCCTGCCGGTGACCCACTTCGCCTCAGCTCACCTGCTGGAAAAGGGCGGCCGCCTCGTCGAAGCGGCACGTCAATACGAAATGGCCATCGCGCTCAATCACGACTAC
>CAZNDQ010000573.1:1287-2947 GCA_964571825.1 uncultured Planctomycetales bacterium
GACACGCAATTCCTGATTTCCGCGCGAGGCTTCCTCAATCACGACTACGCCGAAGCGTACAACCGGTTGGGCATGGTGCTCGGCCGCCTCGGACGCCACCAGCAGGCCGACGAGGCGCTGCAACAGGCGGTGCGCCTGCGGCCCGAAAACGGCACCTACGTCAACAACCTCGGATTCAGCTACCTCCTCCAGCGGCGCTACCAGGACGCAGAACAGATGTTCAGCGAGGCGCTGCTCATCGACCCGGGGATCGTATTGGCGCGGATGAACCTCGGAATCGCGCTGGCCAACCAGGGCCTGTACGAGGATAGCCTCTACCACTTCCGCCAGGTGCTTCCCGAAGCCGACGCGCAGTACAACGTCGGCCTCTTCTGTATGAATGCCGGCCTGCTCGACGCGGCCGATCGTCATTTCCGCATGGCCTGCTCGGCGGACCCGGCCCATCACGCAGCGCTGCGGCAGATTGAGGAACTGGGGCCGAGGCTCGCCTGGCGACAGTCGTCCCAGGACATGACGGCAAACGAGCAGTCGCTGTTCTCACGCCCGGTGACCGAAGGCGCGATCGCACAGCGTTCGCAACCGCCTGCGCAGGACAGGATCGCTGCGACGCGAACTGATGCGCCTCCCATTGGCACCACAACCTCGGACGTTGACGTGGTCTCGGGCACGACAAGGACGACGAGCATTGTCGAAAGACCGGCGCCGGTGCCCGTGGCGCGGGACGAGATCACCGTCATCCGCCTGGACGAGGGGAACCAGTCAACGCCGATCGCCTCGGACAGGACGATCGAGCGCCAATCGATTCGGGTGTCGCAATTGGGCGGAGCCGAGCGGCCGATACCCGGCACGAACCAGTCGAAGATCGAACCGTGTGAGGAGGAGTACATCGAAGAGGACGAGGTCTCCGACATCGAGACCACCTCGCCCGGCTGGCATCTGACCAGCGCGGCGCCGCAGCAGACCTCGATCGACAGCGAGTCGCAGAGCGATGAGGAATCGACGTCAGACGGATCGTGGTTTGTCGCCGGCGATGGGACGGAGGAAGCCGACGAAGGCAGCGGGTGGAACAGGGCGCCGGCGGTAATGCCAATCCGGTCCTGGGAGGACAGCGAGCCGGCGCCGGCCAAGGCGGCACCAACCATCGCGGAGCGAACAAGCGAAACCAGCACCCCGATCATTGTCAGCGTGCCGCGGCAGCCGCCGATTCAACGACAGAACACGGCGACAATTGCTCCGTCGCCACAGCAGCCGACACCGTCGCAGCCGACTGCAATTCAGACACCCCCGCGGCCAGGCGCAATCCAGGCGCCGGCTACGCCGACCGTGTCGGAAATCTACGAGTTTGACGGCGCGACGGGCTCACTGCGGCTGATCTCGAAGCGGCCGGGCGCGCCGTCGCAGGACGCAGGGACGATTGACACGACGCCGGGAAGAATCCCGCCTCACCCGATTCCGGCGAAGACGTCGGATGCGCAGAAGACCACGCCGATCCGCACGGCTGAGCCCGCGTCGTACGTCATCATGAGACGCCCCGGACCGGGTGGGGCGGCGCCGGTGAATCCCCACGTCGAGGCCATCGAACCGGAAGATTGCACCGGGGAATGGCTGCGCGACATTGGCCACGGCATTCGCGCGGCCGCTGCGGTCCAGCCCACGGACG
>CAZNDQ010000574.1:0-2942 GCA_964571825.1 uncultured Planctomycetales bacterium
TGCACTTTCGGCCACTGCGCAATACAAGGACTTATGGGCGATTTTCGAACGCAGAATAAGGATTTGCGCGCGATCCGCACCGGCGAAAAAAAACGCTTAACAGCGCTCCTGCGGTCCGCCGGCCGCCATCCGCTCGACACGACTCGCTGCCTCTTCTCCGAGCCGAGCAGTCGCCTCACACCAGCCCTTGTATCCCCCCGCCAGGCTCCGCACATTCCGTCGCCCCATCCCCATCAGCACCCGCGCCGCAACATACGATGTCTGCCCCACCTGGCACGAGACCGTCACCGGCCCCTCGCTCGGAATCTCCTCCACCCGCCGACGTAACTCCACCAGAGGTATAGACTTACAGCCTGGTATCGCCCCCGCTGCCGCCATCTCCGCCGGCCGGACGTCAATCACCGTCCCCCCGACCGCCGGCTCCCGCACCAGCTCCTCCGCCTCCACCGTCTCCACGACTCCATCCTCAACGTTCACAGCCACTTGCGCCACGATGTGCACCGGATCCTTCGCCGCGCCGAACTGCGGCGCATACACCAGATCCAGCCCTGTCAGATCATCGATCCGCGCTCCAAAGTGAATGGCCGTTGCGATCACGTCGATGCGCTTGTCAACTCCCGCTCCCCCAACGGCCTGCGCGCTCACTATTCGCCTCGTTCCGCGCTCCCACACCAGCTTCAGCACCATCTCTTCCGCACCCGGATAGTACCCCACGTGATGCCCGCGCCGAATCGTCACGCTGCGCACGTCGAGCCCGGCCTTGCGCGCCGTTTTTTCCGCCAGCCCGGTGATCACGGCCGCGCGATCAAAAACCTGAACACCGGCGGTTCCGAGAACGCGGTGCGCCGGCGCGCTCTTCCCCGTCGCGGCAAACTCGCCGGCCAGTCGGCCGAGACGACTGGCGGGGCCGGCCAGCGGGATCAGCACCGGCTTGCCCGTTACCGCGTGAATCACCTCCACGGCGTCGCCGGCGGCGAGAATGTCCGGCCGGCTCGTTTGCTGATTCGCATTGACCTTGATGCCGCCAGTCGCGCCTAGTTCGAGCCCCGCCTCCTGCGCGAGTTTGACGTTCGGCCGTACGCCGATGCCCAGCACCACCAGATCGGCGGCGAGCCTCCGCCCGGCGCTCGTTACCACGCCCACCGCGCGGCCGTCCTCGACGACGATCTCCGTGAGTCCCTCGCGCAAAAGCACGTCGACGCCGTGACGCCGCAGCGGCTCGATCAGCAGGAACGCCATCTCCGGATCGAGCGGCGGCAGCAACTGATCCGCGAGTTCCACGATGCTCACCGCCAGCCCGCGCGTGCGCAGCGCTTCGGCCAGTTCGAGTCCGATGAATCCGCCGCCGACGAGGACCGCGGAGCGCGCGCCGCTCCGCTCAATCCACGCGCGCATGGCATCCGCATCCTCCAGCGTGCGCAGCGCGAACACGTTCGGCGCATCGCGGCCCGGGATCGGCGGCACGATCGGCGTTGCGCCCATGGTCAATATCAGCCGGTCATACGGCTGCGCGAAGCGATCGCCCGTGGCCAGATTGACGCCGACGACTTCCTTCCGGGCGCGGTCGATCTGCGTCACCTCATGCCGGACGCGCACGTCGATGCGGAAGTTGGCGCGAAAGCGCTCGGGCGTCATCAGCAGCAGCTTGTCGCGCCGGCTGATGATGTCGCCGACGAAGTACGGCAGGCCGCAGTTGGCAAAGGAGACCTCGCCGCCCCTCTCGAAGATGACGATCTCGGCGTCCTCGTTGAGTCTCCGCGCGCGGGCGGCGGCGCTGGCGCCGGCCGCCACTCCTCCGATGATGACGATCCGCAGGGCCATGATGTCTTTCTCCGTGTGCCCACCGGGCCTACGACCCGCAACACGACGCGGCGCACTCACCCTTCGCCTGTGGGCGGCGCCGGTTCCACGGCATGCGCGACAGCACCGCCGACATCGGGCAGATTCCCGACGCGCCGGCGAACACGGCGAATCCTCCCAGCGCGATGCCGGCCCAGGCCAGCGGCGCCCACCAGAGCGAGCCTACAAACAGCGCGGCGAAGATCAACCCCATCGCCATGAGCACCTGCCGCATGAGCGGGATTCCGGCGCGCTCGCGCGCGACGGGCAGGCCGGCCGACTGCCACGCGCGCGTGCCGCCCTCGAGAACGTCAACGCGGCGCAGGCCCATACTTCGCAGGCGCTCGGCGGCCGCGCCGGCGCGCTGCCCGGACCAGCAGACGACGACGGTCTCGGCGTCGGCGGGCCATTGCGCGGCGACGCTGTCGAGCAACCCGGCCGGCACGCAGACGGCGCCGGGCAGATGTCCGCGCGCGAACTCATCCGGCTCGCGGACGTCGATGATGCGCGGGCGGTCGCTGCGCGCCAGGCGCTGCTCCAGGTCCTTCGGTTCGATGACGCTTGTGGGCATGGTTGATCACTCCAGGCGATGGCTGCGAATGCACTGAATGACACCGACGGCGTTGGGGTGCTCGACGCGGTAGAGCACGCGGCGGCCGTCGCGGCGCGAGGCGACGAGGCGGTGGGCCTTCATCATGCTCAGGTGCTGGCTGACGGCCGCGTGGGGCAGGCCGGCGCGCTCGGCGAGGCGGCCGACGGGCGACTCGCCCTCCATCAGCAGCTCGACGAGGCGCAGCCGCTGGGGGTGGGCGAGGACGCGCAGGGCGGCCGCCACGCCGTTCAGCACCGCCTCGGGAATCCGCCGCGAACGCGCCATGTGCTCCACACCTCGTCATATCATGATATCATGATATAAGCGATTGTCAAGCCCGCGCGGCCGGGGGGTCCGGGGACGCGAATGAACGCACCATAAGTCGTTGTTTTTCGTGCGCGGGATCTCGCGCGCAAGTCCTTGTTTTTCGCGGGCCGGATCGCGCAAGTCCTATAAAACAAGTGACTAGTGGCTCGTGGCTAGTGATTAGCAACACTATTGAGCGCGTGAC
>CAZNDQ010000575.1:0-2936 GCA_964571825.1 uncultured Planctomycetales bacterium
TCGAAATCGATCCAGTAGCCGCCCTCGGCACCGGGCTCGTACTCGAGTACCCGACCGATCGTTCCGTTCATGATGCCCAGGTCGTAGTCGTTGCTGGTCTGGATCACCTTGTCGCCGACGGCGAACTTGCGACCGGGATCGCCGTGCAGCAGGTGCTGCATCATGTGGTTGATGGCCTTAGTTCCGAGTGCGCCCAGGTGGGTGGGCGTGATGATCTGCACGTCACGGACGGGATCGACGCCGAGGCGCTCGGGCAGCTTCTTGAGCACCAGGTCACGCAGGTACGCCTGGATTGGCAGCGCATCCTGAAACGCATCGACGACGGTCCAGGCCGGATCGCTGACGGCGGTGGGCGCGACAACGCCGGTGAGAATCGCCGAGCTGTTGGCCTTCAGTACGCCGGCCTGGCGGACGATCTCGTCGAGCACGACGAGTGGCACGAGCCGGTGCGCGATGATGTCGCGCAGCACGTTGCCCGGTCCAACCGGCGGAAGTTGGTTGTGATCGCCGACGAGAATCAGCCGTGTGCGGGCGAAATCGATGCGACGCAGCAACTCGGCCATGAGCGGCACGTCGACCATCGAAACCTCATCAACGATGACGACGTCGTAGCCCGGCTCGCCGCCGTCCTCATCGTTCTCCGGGTCGGCGGCGATCGACTCCGAAAGGCTGTCGCGGTTGAAGCGCGTGCCGTCGTACTTCAACAATCGGTGGATCGTCTTCGCTTCAAGGTCGACGCCTTCGGCGCGGAGCGTCTCTTCGATCCGTTTCGCGGCTTTGCCGGTCGGCGAGCAAAGTGCGATGTTCAGTTGGGCGTCGCGGAACGCTGCCGCCAACCGCGCCAGTGTGTACGTCTTGCCCGTGCCGGCGCCGCCGGAGATGACGGTGAGCGCGTGATTGCAGGCATTCTGAATCGCCTCGATCTGCTTGGGCTTCAGATCGTCGGTGCGGATTCGCAGCGGCGGCGCGAGAAACATCCGCCAACTGCTGTAACCGGCGAACTTGTTCTGGATCACCTGCTCAGCGTCGCGGATGTGCGGGGTGCTTACGGCGTCGCCATCGCTGACGAGATCTCCGCGCGCAAGCAGCCGCATGCCTGCGTCGCGGATGACGTCGCGGCTGTCGAGCGTATCGAGCAGCAGAAGTTCGTTGGCTTTGTCGACGAGCTCGGCGCCGCCGATCCAGGTATGGCCGCTGCCGATCTCCTCCGTCACGACGTACTGAAGACCGGCCTCGATTCGGCCCGGGTGGTCTTTCGGCGTGCCCATGGCGCGGGCGATCTTGTCAACCTTCTTGAAGCCGTAGCCGCGCACATGCTGGATGAGCTGATAAGGATCGCTGCGCAGCACGCCGACAATGGCGTTGCCGAACTTCCCGAGCAGCGTCTCGACCTGGTGGGCGCTCAGGCCGAAACCCGACAGGTACGCCCGGACCTCGTTCTCGGCGCTGTTGGCGATCCACGCTTCACGCAGCGATTCCAGTGTCGTCCGCGGGACGCGCAATTGCCGATGCAGCTCGTCGACGTCCTGGCGGATGATGCGGTCGAGATTGGCGGCGCTGGCGGCGTACATCACGATCCGCCGCGCGGTGGTTTCGCCAATGCCCGTGAACGCCGCATGCTTCGCCAAATAGTTCACGAGACCTTCGCTGGTCTCGGGCAGCTCGTACGACAGCGACTCGACAGCGAACTGCCGGCCATACTTGGCATCATGCTTCCAGCGCCCGACCAGCGCCACGACGTCGCCCTGGTTGGCGCAAAACTTCCCGGCGAACCGTACAGTGCGACCATCGTCAGCCGTCAGCGTGCCGGCCGAGAAGCCCGGACTGCTGTGGTAGGTCTTCTGGATCGTGCCGCGGATGGTCTCAGGCATGGCGTGCCTCCGCGTTGCGACGCGCGGCGGCTTCGCGCACGGCCATGCGCAGGAAGGCGTCGGTGAAGGCGCACGCGGCCTGACGCGAGCCACACCAGATCACGGGGACGCCGAAGCGCACCTGGATGTGGACGGCGGCGCCGAGCAGCGATTCCGGAGACACGCCGCGCGGTGCGTCGCCGGCCTGGCCGCGCCGGACGTGATCGAGGTCGCCCTCGACAACAATGCAGGCATGCGGCAGATGCGCGAGCTGATCCAACTCGGCGGCGAAGCGCGCGAAGTCGTGGATCGTTGTTCTGGCGAAGTCCGACAGGCTCTTCCGTTCGACGGCGACGACGTCGTCGTAGCCGTCGGCGGAGTAATCGCCGGCGGGCAGCGCGCGGCGGACCACGCCGCACGTGAAGCCGTACGGTTCCTGCTCACGCGTGTCGATCACGATGCGGAAATCCATCGGGGTGCTCATCCCTGCGAAAGAAAGAAGCCGAGGCGGGCACGGGCAGTCTGAACCCAGCGGCGGCCCGGAGCCGGCGATCTCCGAGCGCGTGAAGCCGACGGGCTACGCCATCCCGCCCCGGCCGCACCCAAATCCGTTCGGGTGCGAGGTCGTCAACGCCGGTCAGAACGGGACATCGCCGCTCGGGGTCGGCTCGCCCGCGGGCACCTGAATGCGCTTGTTGAAGTACACGTTCGTGTACTCGCCCTTTGTGCGTTTGGTGACCTCGAGCGCGTGGTCGAGCAGCTTGTCCAAGTGGTTCGGGAGTTCGCTGAGCTTCGGCAGCTCCAGCCCGAGCGTCTTCAAATCGCCCTTCACGAACGGCAGTGCGGCCTGCGTGATCACGGCGTTCTTGAAGATGTGGCGGCCCGCGTGCTGGCCCGAGAGAACGACCAAGTCCCACTTCAGCATCGGGTCGCCTTTTTGACTGCGGTCGAGCTTCACCGCATGCACGCGCGCCTGGTACTTGCCGTCGGGAACTTCCTCGTTGTCCGCCGGCTGCACGCTGCCGTATTCGTCATCGAATGCCGACAGGTCCGGCGGTGCGCTGTAGGGCGACGGTGTCTGCGGAT
>CAZNDQ010000576.1:0-2933 GCA_964571825.1 uncultured Planctomycetales bacterium
TTGCTGCTTCGACGCCTCGTCCTTCTCCTTCTTCAGCGCCTCCCGCTCGATTTCGAGCTGCATCACCCGCCGCCGAATCTCGTCCAGCTCCGACGGCAGCGAATCGTTCTCGATCCGCAGCCGCGACGCCGCCTCGTCGATCAGATCGATCGCCTTGTCCGGCAGGAACCGGTCCCCGATATATCGCTGCGACAGCGTCGCCGCCGCCACCAGCGCCGCATCCTGAATTCGCACGCCGTGGTGCGCGTCATACCGCGGCTTCAACCCGCGCAGGATCGCGATCGTGTCCTCCACCGTCGGCTCGCGCACCTGCACCGGCTGAAACCGCCGCTCGAGCGCCTTGTCCTTCTCGACGTGCTTGCGATACTCGTCGAGCGTCGTCGCCCCGATCGTCCGCAGCGTCCCCCGCGCCAGCGCCGGCTTCAGCAGGTTCCCCGCGTCCACCGCCCCTTCCGCCTTCCCCGCCCCGACCACCAGGTGCAGCTCGTCGATGAACAGAATCACCCGCCCGTCCGACTCCGTCACCTCGCGGATCACCGCCTTCAGCCGATCTTCAAACTCCCCGCGATACTTCGCCCCCGCGATCAGCGCCCCCATGTCCAGCGCGCACACCGACTTATTCTTCAGCCCCTCCGGCACGTCGCCGTTGACGATCCGCTGTGCCAGCCCCTCCACGATCGCCGTCTTCCCCACACCCGGCTCGCCGATCAACACCGGGTTGTTCTTCGTCCGCCGGCTCAGCACCTGCATCGTCCGCCGGATCTCCTCGTCCCGCCCGATCACCGGGTCCAGCTTCCCCTGCCGCGCCAGCGCCACCAGGTCCGTGCAATACCGCTCCAGCGCCTGATACCGATCCTCCGGATTCTGCGAATCGACCGTCTGCGACCCGCGAATCTCCCGCATCGCCCGCAATATGTCCTCCCGATCCACCCCGTTGACGCTCAACACCTCCTTCGCGTCCGACTTCACTTCCGCCAGCGCCAGCAGCAGGTGCTCCACCGAGATGTACTGGTCCTTAAGCTTGTCTGCCTCGCGCTGCGCGACGCGAAACACTTCCTGCAGCTTCGCGTCCAGCCCCGTCTGCCCGCCGCGCGCCCGTGGCAGCCGCCGCAGCTCGCTCGCCACGATCGACCGCATCTGCTCGACGTTCGTCCCCACCTTCCGCAGGATCGGCCCCGCCAGACCGCCCTCCTGCCCCAACAGCGCCGCCAGCAGATGCAACGGCCCCACCTGCGCATGCCCGGCCGACACGGCCGACTCCTGCGCCGATTGAACCGCCTCCTGCGCCTTCACCGTCAGCTTCTCAAAGTTCATCCACACATCCTCCACGTGCGACCCGCGACACCCCCGCCCGCACGATCTGCACCCGTTGCAAAGCCCGTTCCCGCACCGCTCGGACCGTAACCTACTGTCTCACCAAGACTTACAGTGGAACGCCCGCGTTCGGCGTCTGCCAATATGACAGCCTCTGCCGATACGCCTGTCCGACCAAGCCCTCACCCACGCGCCGTGGCCACCGCTCCAAATCGCTGGCCCGTGTGAGCAGGACCGCGCATTCACCGCGTCATTCCCCCCGCCTCCGACCCCCGACGACCACGCAAACCCCGCGTTTCCGATATGTGGCACGGCTTTTGCCACCCGACACCCGTGTTCGCGGGCCGCCCCGTGCGCGGCCCGTCAGCTGGAACAACACGGGCCGATCATTCGACGCTGTGGCTGCCGATAAGCAATATGACACTGATTAGTATGTAAACCAGTTGACAGCGACTTTGTCAGGCCCTACATTTTCACGCTGTACGACCGAGGATGACCGCGTGACATCCGTGGCAACCTGGTGCAGACGTTCGACTTCCGCCCACACGCGCGGTCGCCGCGCCTCGATCCGCTTTGCCCGCGCCGGCTGGCTCCTTCTCGTCGCCATTCACCTGCCCGGCATCTTCGCCGCCCTCAGCGGCCTCGCCACCGACCTCGCTGATCTCTCGCTCCTCGTTCGCCTCCTCGGCATGAGCGCCGGCTGTGCTTTCTTCGTCGCCAAGTTCCTCGACGTGCCCATCCTCCGCTTCCGCCCCGGCTGGCAGACGCAGCTCGTCCTGCTCCTCGTCATCGTTCTCCTGCACGTCGGCGTCATCGCCCGCGTCATGGACGCCGACGCCCTCGCCGCCGGCGACTCCCCCTTCGCCCAGCTTTCGCTCATCGGCCTCCTGTCCCCGGCCGTCGTCCTCGTCGGCTGCCTCCTTCGCGCGCTCGTTCGCTTCCTCCGCGCCCAGACCGCATCCATCCGCCCGCTCGCTGACGTACAGCGCTCGGGCTCGCTCTGCTACCACGACGCGTGGCGCAAGCTCCACCGTCAGACCCTCGCCGTACTCGGGCCACAACCCCCGCCGTATTCCATCGCCTAGTTCGCAGCGCCTGCCGGCCTGACCCGGCGCCGACCATCGGCGCCGCCCGTCGGCAATCGCATGGCGTTCCTGCGCACCGCCCCGCGGTCGCAGACCTCTCGCCGTTCCCAACCCCGCCCGCATGAGTCGGCTCATCGCGGAATCGGGACCCCGGACGGCCGCTGCGGACCGGATTCGCCGTATTCGATCGTTGTCGGTTTGTCGTTATCGCTCGCGTCCCGCGCGACGCGGCGCACGCAGCTTCCGGACACGACTGCCTGCCGCGTGCTTTCCGGAGAGTTCAGGAAGCCCGGGGCGAACGAGCCCCACAGGAGGACACCATGAAAAGCACTTTTCCCTTTCTGGTCGCGACGCTGCTCGGCGTCGCTGCAATCGGCGGCTCCGCGCATGCCGTCGACATTCAACCCGACGAGGCCCAGAGCAAGGACACCTTCGTCTACTCGTTTCTGCCCACGTTCAATTTCGAGACCAGCGGCCCCGGTTTCCAGAGCGTCCTTGCCACCAGCATGACCTCCACCGGCCACAACACCAACT
>CAZNDQ010000577.1:0-2929 GCA_964571825.1 uncultured Planctomycetales bacterium
GGCCGCTTGAACGATTTGTCGACCGGAATCAAACCAACATTGCCACAGTAAACCAGCGGATTCCCCAAGTAGCGCGGGTCGAAATACACGGCCCCATTCACCGTGGGGATGCCCATCCGATTGCCGTAGTCGCGCACCCCACTGACCACGCCGTGCATAACTTGTTTCGGGTTGAGCACCCCCGGCGGCAAGTTGTCGCTTGGCGTGTCAGGCGGCGCGAAGCAGAACACATCGGTGTTGGCGATCGGGCGCGCGCCGAGTCCGCAGCCGATGATGTCGCGGATGCAGCCGCCGACACCGGTGGCCGCGCCGCCGTACGGCTCAATCGCCGACGGATGATTGTGCGTTTCGACCTTGAAGGCGATGCCGTACTTGTCGTCGAACGTGATGATCCCGGCATTGTCCTTGAAGACCGTGAGGCACCACGGCGGGTCGAGCGCGCGGGTCGCGCGGGCGATGGTGTCACGCAGCAGGTTCTCGTAATGCATCTCGACCGTCTGGCCGGGGTCGATCGGCTCGGGACGGAGCGGATCGGGCAGCGGCGCGCCGCGGTAGACGACTTCACTTTTGAGGGTCTTGTGGACGCAGTGTTCGCTCCAGGTCTGGGCGAGCGTTTCCAGTTCGAGGTCGGTGGGGTCGCGTGCGAGGCGGCGGAAGTGCTCGCGGATGGCACGCATTTCGTCGAGGGAGAGGAAGAGGTGCCCATCGCGCGAGAGCCGAAGCAGCGCATCGTCATCGAGCGAGCGCAGTGACACATGGCGGAGCGCGAATTCGGCGCGGCGCGGACGTGATACTTCCCAGGGCGGAATATCCGCACGGCCGAACCCCGCGATATAGGTCACCTCGATGCAATCGTTGGAAAGGACACGCGCTGCGATCCAGGCCAGCTCGTCGGCATCGCGCACGCCGCGCAATTCGTAGCGGCGCGCGGTGCGGACGGTTTCCGCGGCGAAGCCCATGTCGCGGACGCCGAGTTCGACGGAGGCCGCAACGGGGTCCATGACGCCGGGCTTGAGGTGGACCTCTACGACTGGGTGGTCGGCGGGGAGCTGCGGCGCGGCCGGATTCCGAATGGCGAAGGTGTCGCTGACAGGGTCGGCGAGCAACTCGGCGGCGATGCGTTGAACGGCAGTCTCGTTGAGTCGGCCGGTGAGGTAGTAGATGCGGGCGGTGCGGACGCGGGAGACGGCTCCGGGTCGAAGGTTGGCGATGCGGTGGGTGACGGCCCAGCCGTCGGCATCCCAACCGTCGCGTGCGGGGCTGACTTCGACGCGCCAAGTCTGGTTCACGGCCGGGGCATCCGTCGTCCGATAAGACTCATGCTTTCAGCAACCGCTTGCCGATAAGGAGGTTAGGCTGCATCCGGGAAATCGGATTATCGCTACAAGTTACGGGCGGGGATGGGAGTCGTCAATTTTCGCTTGTATCCGGCCGACGGATGACTACTCTAGTAACGCTTTCTTAACAGAGAAAGCGGCAGGCGCGGCGGTGCACCGGGCGGTGTGCACCGGAACCAGAGGCTATTGAGGACACATCATGGCAGTTTCCCCGGCGACGCAGTCGCCCCGCGCGGGCGGCGGCGGGCTCACCGACGGCTACTTGGAGTTCGAACGCCCCCTGGCGCTGATGGAGCGGGAGATCGCTGACCTGGAGGCGCGGCAAGCGGACGCCGGGCGCGACCTCTCGGCCGAGATCAAGGAACTCCGTACGAACTTGACAGCTGCGATCAAGCGGATGTATTCGCACCTGACGCCGTGGGAGACGGTGCAGGTGGCGCGGCATCCGCGCCGGCCGCTGTTGCCGCACTACATCAACATGATGGTGCGCGACTTTTGCGAGCTGCACGGCGACCGGCGCTTCGCCGACGACAACGCGATCATGGCGGGCTTCGGGCGGATTGCCGGCGAAAAGGTGATGCTGATCGGGCAGAACAAGGGGCGCGACACGAAGGAGAAGATCCGCTGCAACTTCGGCTGTGCGCATCCGGAAGGGTACCGCAAGGCACTGCTGAAGATGCGGCTGGCGGCGCGATTCGGGCTGCCGATCGTCTGTCTGATTGACACGCAGGGGGCGTATCCGGGGATCGGGGCGGAAGAGCGCGGCATTGCGCAGGCGATTGCGGAAAACCTGATGGAGATTCCGCGGCTGGCGACACCGATCGTCTGCGTCGTGATCGGCGAGGGCGGGAGCGGCGGCGCGCTGGGCATCGGGATCGGCGATCATGTGGCGATGCTCGAACACTCGTTCTACTCGGTGATTTCGCCGGAGGGCTGCGCGGCAATCCTCTGGCGTACCGGGGAGCAGGCGAAGTTGGCAGCCGAGGCGCTGCGCCTGACGAGCAGGGAGCTGCGCAAGCTCGGGCTGATCGACGCGATCCTCCCTGAGCCGCTGGGTGGGGCGCACCGAGACCCGGCGCGGATCGCGGCGACACTGGAGCGGCACATCGCTCGGACGCTGCGCGATCTCAAAGCGGTTCCAACGGCCACGCTGCTCAAGAAGCGATATGAGCGACTGCGTCACCTCGGCAGCTTTTTCACCCGCCTTGGGGAGTCCGAATCGCAGGCTGACCTCCGCATTGCCGTCGAGGACCAGGACGAGAAGTCCCGCCTTGCCGAGACCAAGACAACCCGCACGGTCGTGAGGGGTCGACGCCCCGCAAGGGCCTGAACCGAATCCGTCTCTTGTATACCGCTCGCCGTTTCCAATCACTACTTTGGGCTTGACCGGCGTCCGCGATCGGGCGCAGCACGCGTAATTCGCGGTAAAATACGCTGCCAGACACGCCGAGGGTCGGACCTCGGGCTTGTGGCGCGACGATGAACTCGACGCGACAAAACACGGCGAGGTTACCCAGAACCGCCTGGGGAATCCTCCTCGGGCTCGGCTGCGTCGCGCAGGAGCGCGAGATTTTTCCTTCGCTGACGGTGGA
>CAZNDQ010000578.1:0-915 GCA_964571825.1 uncultured Planctomycetales bacterium
AATGAGAACGGTGTGCCGGACGCCTGCGAGGAGTTCGAGGACTGCAATGGCAACGGCGTGCCGGATGAATGCGAGGAGCTGGCGGACTGCAATCGCAACGGGACTTTCGATGCGTGCGAAGCGTTTGCAGATTGCAATGGGAACGCGATCCCGGACGAGTGCGACGGCGGGTGCCCGGCGGGGCCGGAGCAGGCGGTGCCGATGGATGACATGACCACCGACTTCAAGACGGACAACACACAGGGGCAGCCGTGCGGCGACTGCGGGAAGATGGACCCGCTGTGGTACCTCGTGTCGCTGTGCGGGTATGTCGGCGTTGTTGTCAGGCGGAGGCGGGAAGGTCGGGAAGGGGATTCCGCGGGGCGCGTGGCGTGATGACATGGCGCGGCGGCGGAGCGTGTCGCGTCCGGCGAGGAATGAACGCGCATCCGGGACGTACCCCGCGGCGGCTGAAGAAAAAACGAGGCGTCCGGACGCAGCCGGACATTACATTTCATTCCCTTTGAGGTGGCGCTGGAAGAAGTCCGTCACGGTTTCCATAAGCTTGATGCGGTTGGGTTGCTTGGCGACGCCATGGCCCTCGTCGGGAAAGACGAGGAGTTCGACGGGGTGGTTGCGCTGGCGGAGGGCGGCGGCGATCTGCTCGGCTTCGCCGACGGGGACGCGGGGGTCGTTCTGGCCGTGGACGACGAGGAGGGGGCACTGGATGCGATCGACTTTGTGGATGGGCGAGATTTCGTCGAGGAAGGCGGGATCGGAGAGGGGGCCGTATTCGGCTTCGCGGAGGTGGCGGCGGTAGTCCTTGGTGTTTTCGAGGAAGGTCTTGAAGTTGACGATGCCGACATAGTTGCAGGCGGCGGCGAAGAGGTCGGGGGCCTCGGTGATGACGGCCATGACCATGAAGCCGCCGTAGCT
>CAZNDQ010000578.1:925-2919 GCA_964571825.1 uncultured Planctomycetales bacterium
ATCATCTCGCGGGTGGCGTAGCCCTGGTCGATGAGGTACTGCGCGGCGGCGACGCCGTCGCGGACGCTGGCCATGCGGTTTTTGTAATTATCCATGTTCATATATTCGGTGCCGTAGCCGGTGCTGCCGCGGACGTTGGGGTCGAGGACGCCGAAGCCGCGGGAGATGAAGTATTGATTTGTCACATTGAGGGAGGGGCGGGACTGGCCCTCGGGTCCACCATGGAAACTGATGATGAAGGGGATCGGTCGGCCGGGGGAATAGTCGCGCGGCAGATAGAGGAAGGCGGGGATCTGCATGCCGTCGAACGACTTGTAGCGAATCAGCTTCGGCAGGACGCAGGTCTGGAGGTCGATGCCGGCGTCTTCGGGGATGGTGTGGACTCTGGGCGCAGACGTGGGCGAGGCGACATCCCAGGAGCAGATATTGCCGGGGGTCTGGGAGTTGGCGACGGAGAAGCAAAGCGTGTTGTCGGTGAAGCGGAGTCCGCCGACCAGCCCATCGGGAAGGCGCGGGGCGGGAATGCGTGAGCGGTCGGCCATGCGCCGCAGATGCAGCTTGCCGTAGCCGTCGTCGTTGATGACGACGGCGAGGAGGGTGCGGTCGTCGGAGAGGGCGGCGGAGTCGGCGTCGAAGCGGGCGAACTCGGGGAGGAGCGGCGTGATCTCGGCGGTCTGCACGTCGAGGAGGGCGATGTTGCTGAAGTTGCCGAGGTAATCGGTGTTGACGACGACGTGCGTTTCGTCGGCGGTGTAACCGACGGCGCTGAATTGGCGCTCGACGCCGGGGGGCGTCAGTTCGCGCGATTTGCCGGTGGCGAGGTCGATCTCGAAGAGCTGCTGGTACGAGGCGGAGTTCATGCGGCCGACGAGGAGCTTGGAGCCGTCGCGGGTCCAGTCGACGGGGGTGTTGGAGCCGTCCTGGCGCAGGACGCAGCGCGGGGTGCGGGTGTCGAGGTCGTAGACGTAGATGTAGAAGTCGCGGGGGTTGACGTCGTTGGCGCGGTAGGCGAAGGCGCGGGAGTCGCGGCGCCACTCGACGCCGCCGTAGGCGATTTTGCGGTCGACGAAGAGCGGGGCGGGCGAGCCGCCGGCGGCGGGCATGAGGTAGAGGTCACCCTGTTCGTCGCCGCCGACGCCGGCGGAGATGAGGATGTGGCGGCCGTCGGGGGAGAGGCTGTAGCCCATGATTCCGTCGGGGAAGTCGGTGAGCTGGGTGGGGGGCCGGCCGTCGGTCTGGCGATAGAGCTGGTTGGCGGTTTCGGCGCGGCGGGTGAAGTAGAGCGAGCCGTCGGGGGCGAGTTCGCCGCGGAAGGCAGCGCGGAGGTCGAGGAACTGGTCGAGGGAGGCGTCGGCGGCGGGGACTTTTTCGCCGGGGGATTGGGGGAGCTGGAGGGTGGGGCCGTGGGGGGTGCAGGCGGGGAGCGCGAGGGCGAGGGCGAACAGCGGGGTCAAGGCGGCGAGAAGGCGACGGATACGGGGCATGCGTGGGCTCCTTTGCGTGCGTTGGAAAAACAGATGACGGTCGATGCGGCGGCGGGACGCGAGGGGTGCGACGGTCCGGCCGGCGCGGTCCGGGTGCGTCGAGGATAGCGCAGGGCGGCGGGGGATGCAACGGCGCGGGCGGGTGTATACCAGGGGGGCGCTTGTGGAGGGGCACGACCTCTCGGGTCAGGTCGAGTCGGAAGTCGAAGCAGGCCGCCAGGGACGCCGGAGCAACAGGGCAAAGGTGAGGCGGTTGCGCGGGTCGCGTCACCGCCTCGGAAGAGGTCGAGTCGAATGTTGAACGCGCCGGCCGGTTGGGTTTGCGCGCCGTGGGACCGTGCTACTCGGTCACGGTGATGGTGATGACGGCCTCGTCGTAGTATTCCTGGGTCGTGCCGACTTCGGTGGCGCGCCAGGTCAGGGTGTCGGGGCCGACGTAGTCCGTGTCGGGCGTATAGCGGAAGCTGATGAGGTTGCCGTCGAAGTCGTACACGCCTTCGCTGATGGTGC
>CAZNDQ010000579.1:0-2914 GCA_964571825.1 uncultured Planctomycetales bacterium
AGACGTGGCTGCATTGGATCTCGCCGCCAAGTACCAGGAGCTCTCCGAGCGTCTTCGCGCCGAAGTCGTGTCGCGAGTCGACGATGAATACGGCCTCGACGTGCCGCAGCTATTTATCGTGAACATCTCGTTGCCGCCCGAAGTCGAGAAAGCCCTCGACACCCGGACGAGCATGAGCGTCATCGGCGATATGAATCGCTTCCAGCAATATCAGATGGGTCAGGCCATGACCACGGCAGCCGCGAATCCTGGTGGGGGCACGGCTGCCGAAGGCATGGGCATGGGATTGGGCCTGGCCATGGCGGGGCGAATGATGCAGGGGCCGGCTGCAACGCCGCCGCCGATCGCGCCGCCCGCGGCTGCCGTGTTCCACATAGCAGCCGGTGGGCAGACGCAGGGGCCATTCAGCGCCGCCCAACTCGGCGAAGCCATCCGCGCGGGGCAAGTCAGTGCGTCGACTCTGGTTTGGACCGCGGGCATGGCGGACTGGATGCCGGCCGGCCAGACGCCGCAACTTGCCGGGTACTTCGGGGTAGCGCCGCCTCCGCCGCCTCCAGTGCCGAAGCCGTAGAGCGGATTTCTCCCGCCGATCGATGGCCAGCCTGCCTGAACTCGCCGCTTACGGCGGGTGGCGCGTGCATCGACGCAAGTGGGAGCGAGTCCGATTCCGCCTAACGGGGTTGCGACATGGACTGCACAAGTTGCGGAGCGCCTCTGCCGCCAAAATCGACCGTGTGCCAGTTCTGCGGCAAGGTGAACGATGTGGACCTTCGCCGAATCCACGTCAACACCACCGCCGCGCCGCAGTCCGATCGAGTTTGCCCCCGGTGCGAGAAGCCGATGCCGACCGTCGACGTACTCCCGGGTGAGACGTTTCTCATCGAACAATGCGCCGACTGTAAGGGTCTGTTCTTCGACCCCAATGAGTTGGAGGCGCTGATTGATAAGTCGGTGGATCACGTTTACGACATCGACCACCAGCGGATCCAGACGCTCGTCGAGGAAGAGGCCCGGCCTGACCTGCAGACCGTGCGCTACGTCCGCTGCCCGGTCTGCCGCAAGATCATGAACCGCCGTAGCTACGGCGCGAAATCCGGAGTAATTGTCGATCAATGTCGCGACCACGGCATCTGGCTGGATGGCGGCGAGTTGAATCTGATCCTCAAGTGGAGCAAGGCCGGCGGCCAGATTCTCGAAAAGCAGCGCCAGGAGGAGGAGCGCCGCAGCCGCGAGCGCTGGCAAGCCCAAGAGAGGCGGCAATCCGCCGCTGAGTTCGACGGTATGTTCACCACCCGCCGATACTCGCGCAGCGATGACACTCTCTGGCCCGCGCTGAGGTTCATTTTTCGCTTGCTTGACTGACTCGTTGATGTCGCGCCGGTTTGAACAGCATGGATAACACACACTCCGCAGAATCTCAGACCGCGCCCGCCTCAGCACAAGGCGATGCGCCTGCGTCGCGCAGCTTCCCCTGCCCGTCGTGCGGCGCTGACCTCGTTTTTCACATCGGGGTTCAAAGTCTCAAGTGCCCGTATTGCTCGTTCGTTCACCAGATCGAGACAAGCCCCGACGCCGCCATCAACGAGCAGGACTACCACGCAATCATTCAGAAACTCGTCGAGGTGCGCGACGCCAACCGCCACGATGAGCAGGGCTTCAGCGAGGTCCAGTGCGACGCCTGCGGAGGAAACGTCCGCTTCCTGGGTACGCTCACCAGCCAGCAGTGCCCCTATTGCGGCTCGCCGCTACAACTGGCGGACGTACACGAGGCGGCGCACCGCGTTCCTGTCGACGGCGTGCTGCCGTTTCTGATCGCACGCGAGCAGGCCGCCACCAATCTTCGCGAGTGGGTGAAGACGCGCTGGTTCGCCCCCAACGAATTCAAGGCCCGCGGCGTCGACGGCAAGTTCAACGGCGTCTATGCGCCGTACTGGACGTTCGACTCCATGACCTTCACCCGTTACGTCGGCCAGCGCGGCGAGCACTACTGGGTCACCGTCGGCTCCGGCAAGAACCAGCGCCGCGTGCGCCGCACACGCTGGTATCCCGCGTCCGGCGCTTTCCAGAGATTTTTCGATGACGTGCTCATCGTCGCCTCCACCGCGCTGCCCAAGAAACGTGCCGACGACCTGGAGCCCTGGCCACTCGCCAAGTGCAGGCCGTTTGACGCGAAGCTGCTGGCGGGGTTTCTGGCCCGCACCTACGACGTTGAACTCGAACACGGCTTCGAGGAGGCCCGCACGCGTATCGATCAGGCCCTCGAGGCTGACGTCCGCCAGCGCATCGGCGGAGACGAGCAGCGCATCCACGACATCGACACCCGCTATGACGCCATCACCTACAAGCACCTGTTGCTTCCGGTGTGGATGCTCGCCTATCGCTTCCGCGAGAAGACCTACCAGGTGGTCATCAACGCCGGCACCGGCGAAGTACAGGGCGATCGTCCCTACAGTTGGGTCAAGATCACCCTGGCGATCCTTGCCGGCCTCGCCGTCGTCGGCACGGCCGTGTACATCTTCTCGCAGCAATAGCCGCCTCCGAACTGAGCCGCGCCCGTGAGGAAGCGGACGAACACGGCGACTCGTGATTGGCACAGGCATGCGCCGCCTTCGGCAACATTCCGTTTGAACCCCCGCGCAACTGCCGCTATCTTTCAACCGCCTTGGTATACAACTGACGCAGCGCACCCATGGACACCATCCAAACCAAGATCAACGCAAGCAGCCCGCTCTTCGCAGAGAACCGCGCCCATCTGCAATCCCTCGTCGCCGAGTTCCGCAAACGCGTCGAACGCGTCAAGACCGGCGGCGGACCGGCACTCCTCGAAAAGCACCGCAGCCGTGGCAAGCTCTTCGTCCGCGACCGCATCGACCGCCTGGTCGATCCCGACAGCCCCTTCCTCGAATTTAGCACC
>CAZNDQ010000580.1:0-2890 GCA_964571825.1 uncultured Planctomycetales bacterium
GGTGCGGTGAGATTCGGGGTTCTCGCGGAGGGCGCGGCAGACGACGCGGGCGAGTTCGGCGGTGCGGGTGATACGGTGGTCGTGGCGGGCGCGGCAGATTTCCCTGGCGATGCGGCGGCTGGCCTGCTCCTGCGCGTTGAAATAGAAGAGGTCGGCGAGTTCGCGTTCGGGGAGGCGGTTGACGAGGTCGGCGGCGGTGGACGTGAGGCGGTCGTCGAGGCGCATGTCGAGGGGGCCGTCCTGCTGAAAGGAGAAGCCGCGGGCGGGGTCGTCGAGCTGGTTGGAGCTGGCGCCGAAATCGGCGAGGAGGCAGTCGACGGGCAGGTGTTGCGCGTCTTCGAGCAGGGACTGCGCGTCGGCGAAGTTGGCGCGGAGGAGACGGAAATTGGGGCCGATGGCGGCGAGGCGGGCGCGGGCGATTTCGAGATTGGCGGGGTCGACGTCGAGGCCGGTGAGAAAGCCGTCGGGGCCGATGCGCTTCAGGAGGAGCGCGGCATGGCCGGCGAGTCCGACGGTGAGGTCAAGGCAGGGGGGGCCAGGTACGGGGTTGAACGCCTCGATGACGGCGTCGGTGAGGACGGGATCATGCGCTGCGTTGTGGTCATTCACGGGAGCAATGGAAACGCAAGCGGCGGCGCAACGCAACGTCTGCGCAGCGCATCCTCAGGGTAGAGTCGCGTGCGGATGACACGCGCCAACGTTGACGAAAGCGGGTACGGACCGCGAGAATAAGGGGGCCGTCGGCCGTCCGTGGCGACGGCGATCCCCAAATGTCGACGGCCTCCAATGCCGTCACCCTGCTTCTGCTCGGTGTCCAGCGTGTGCCGGGCAGGCCAGATCGAAGCGTCGCGGCACATGGGTCCTCCGTGACCCATGTGCGCGCACCTTCCACCGCTGCGGCGGTCCGTTTCCGCGTCCGTGCAGTAGGTTGTGTGCTCACCGCGCCATTGGAGCACAGGATAGGGTGCTTCGATTTACCCGACCGGTACGTTTTGGGGCGTCACGGCCCCGTTGTCGGCCGCGGCTGTCCGCGGGCCGCACTGGTTCTCAGTTCCTGGCGTCGCGTGCGGTTTTTCTCGCGGTATTCGCGGAACCGCTCGCGGTCCCAAATGTCCACGTAATCATTTGAGCCGATGATCGTGACCTCGCGCGTAATTCCGGCTTCGAGGAGGACCTGCTCGGGGAGCAGGACGCGGCCCTGCTTGTCGAATTCGAGCGGATAGGAGTCGGCGAAATAGAGCCGGTCGAAGTCGAGGTCGTCGCCGATTGAGAGCAGGTTGCGGCTGCGGGATTGGGCAAACTCCTCGAAGCGGCGATTGCCGACGAGCGAGATGGTCCCGTCGCTGCGGCCCGGCACGACGTAGAAGAACTCGCCGTCGCGATCCTTGTCCATGGCGTTGCGAATGGCCGAGGGGATCGAGAGTCGGTTCTTGGCGTCGATCGTGTGTTCATAGGTGCCTGTAAATGGCATAGGGTCATAGGAGTTGCCGGACCCGAGATTCGTCTCCCACTTCGTGGGATTACGTGGGAGAGCTTACCACATCGTGGTCGTTGGGCAACACTTTTTCGGCGGATTTTCATGAAAATTTTTCGGACGCCGCGCGCATGTCCGCAACCCACCTGATCTTGTGGTGTGCGGTGCGCCTGCCACCACCCGAATCGAGCGGTCGCTGCCGGCTTAACAGAAAGTCAGATGGATGTTCGGGAATGCAGGATGCGGTCGTAGAGCCCGGCCCAGTTTTCGACCAGCGCCTGCAGACTGAATTGCGTTTCGGCGTGGTGCCTGGCGGCGACGGCGAGGCGGGCGGCGAGCGCGCGGTCGGTGAGCAGGCGCGCGACGGCGTCGGCGAGAGCGCGCGGTGAATCGGGCGGGACGAGCAATCCTTCGGCTTCGTGGCGGACGAGGTCGCGGCAGCCGGGTACATCGGTAGTGACGATTGGTCGCGCGGCGGCCATCGCTTCGAGCAGCGCGTTGGGCAGTCCCTCGGTGCGTGAGGGGAAGACAAACACGTCGGCGAGTTTGAGCAGGGAGATCACGTCGGTGCGCTCACCGGCGAAGTGAACGCGGTCGGCGCAGGCGAGGCGTGCGCGATGTGCTTCGACGGCGCGGCGGTGGGGGCCGTCGCCGATGAGCGCGAGCGCGAAGTCGTGCGTCGGTGCGAGCAGATCGGCGGCGGCGAGGAGGGTGTCGAGTCCCTTGATGGGATCCATGCGGCCGACCCACATGAGGAGCGGTGCGTTGGAGGTGATGCCAAGCGCGCTGCGCGGGAGGGGCGGCGCGGCGTCGATGGCGTCGAGTTCGACGGCGCCGGGGATGCAGACGAGGCGCGAGCGCGGGATGTGGGCGCAGCGATGCAGATGCTCAATCACGGCGGGCGAGTTGCCGGCCTCGAAGTGCGAGAGGCGGTGAGTGAGGTTGTCGACGGAGAGGTGCCAGCGGCGCTCGATCTCGACGGTCTGGATTTCGGTGAGGATGCGGCGCGAGGGAACGCCGGCGAGCGGGGCGACGAGGCGGGCGGCGACGTTGGCGTGAAAGAGCAGGGCGTGGATGAGGTGAGGGCGGGTGCGCGCGATCAGTCGGTGCAGGCGCCAGAGTGCGGTGCAGTCGAGCGGATGGCGAGCGTCGAGGGCGACGGTGGGGACGCCGTCGCGCTCGATGAGGTCGGAGACGGGGCCGCGCGGGGCGAGGCAGGCGACGAGCGGGTCGAAGCGGCGGCGGTCGAGGGCGCGGACGAGGCGGAGGAGGTGGAGCGGGACGCCGCCGCGCTGCAGGTCGGTGATCAGGTAGAGGATGCGGGCGGGTCGGGGGTCTGCGGGAAGGTGGTTCATCCGTCGTCGTCCGTTGGTGGCGTGGCGCCGCGGTCTACCGGAGCGGTCGGCGAGCGCGTGC
>CAZNDQ010000581.1:0-2885 GCA_964571825.1 uncultured Planctomycetales bacterium
TCGACGAGGTGGAACATGCGCCAGGAGAAGAGGAAGCAGATGATGGAAACGAGGCCGGCGAAGAGTACGGCGCCGGCATCGTGCAGCCGGGTGCCGAGGAGCAGGTCGCGGGAGAGGGTGACGAGGGCCGCGACGGGGTTCCAGAAGGTGATGCGGGCGAAGGTGCCCTCGACGGGGGGCGGATAGACGACGGGGGTGAGGAAGAGGAGGAACGTCGTCACCAGCGTGACGACGTGGGCGACATCGCGGAGGACGACGTTGACGAGGGCGAGGAACATGCCGAGGCCGAGCGTGAGGAGGAAGAGCGGGAGCAGGGCGAGGGGGAGGAGGACGGCCGTCGGGGCGGGAGTCACGCGGTAGTAGAGCATGAGCAGGGCGACGAGGACGAGGCGGACGAGCAGCTCGAAGACGACCTGGCCCATGGCGGCGAAGACGAGCGTCACCTTGGGGAAGTTGATTTTCACGACCATGCTGCCGCCGGAGATGATGGCGTTGCTGCAGGCGGTGAGTCCGCCGGCGAAGACCTGCCAGATGGAGAGGCCGATGAGGGCGAAGAGGGGATAGGGGATGCCGGTGTCGCCGACGTGGAAGAGGCCGGCGCGGTTGAGCAGGACGAAGGTGCTGACGGCGATGACGGGGAGGATGACAGCCCAGAGGACGCCGAGGGCGGACTGGCGGTAGCGGGCGGAGAAGTCGCGGAGAAAAAGTCGCCAGATCAGTTCGCGGCTGGCGAGGGTCTCGCGGGCGAGTTCGCGCCAGACGCGCGGGCCCCAGCCGCGGCGGGCGCCGGGGCGATAGACGCGGAGGGGCTGAACGTCGTCCGCGCGGTCGGCGCGCGTGGCGGCGGTGACCGTGGCGGCGATGGGGGCCGGGTCGAGTTGTGTCTGGGTCATGGGCGAGCCCAACGGACCATCACTCGGGTCTGGTTCGTGCGGCATTGTACAAGCGGCGGGGCCCCGATGGGCCGTTCGGACTATGATTTTGACGGTTCACGTCAATACGTCAATTGACAACTGGCGCCCGAATGCTAGAATGGGGCACTGGAGACACGTACATGGAGGTGCGGTTCAAGGCGGCGCGGTATGACCGGCTGGAGACGGACCCGAAGTACGACGCGGGGTTTGGCGAAGCGGTCGTGCGCGCCTATCGCAAAGTGGTGAACCTGATCCGCGCCGCGACGGACGAGCGGGACATCCGGGCGATGAAGTCGCTGCGGATGGAGCGGCTGAAGGGCGATCGATCACATCAGGTTTCGCTGCGGCTGAACGACCAGTGGCGGCTGATTATCGAGATTGAGCCGTCGAAACCGAAGAACAGGGTCGTCATTATCGGGATCGAGGACTATCACTAGGGGTGACGGGATGTCCCATCGAGCAGCGGCCGAGGCGTTTTGCCCGGGCGAGTACATTCAGGATGAACTTAGCGCTCGTGGTTGGACGCAGGACGACCTGGCGCAGATTCTGGGGCGACCGCTGAACGCGGTGAACCAGATCATCAAGGGCAAGCGTGCCATCACGCCGGAAACGGCGCGGGGGCTGGCCGCGGCGTTCGACACGTCGGCGGAACTCTGGATGAACCTCGAGAGCGCATTTCGGCTGTCGAAAGCAGGAGGCGATGACGACGGCGAGGTGTCGCGGCGGGCGATGCTGTACTCCGTGGCGCCGGTGTCCGAGATGATCCGGCGCGGGTGGATCGAGCCGGGCGACGGCGCGAAGCTGGCGGGGCAGCTTCAGCAGTTTTTTCGAACGCGCGACCTGACGCGGATACCGGCCCTGCCGATGGTGGCGCGGAAATCAACGGCGTATGGAGCGGTCAGTCTTGCGGAGCGGGCGTGGGCGTACAGGGCCTATCGACTGGCGCAGGGCGTGCAAGCGTCGCCCTTTCAGGCGAGCAAGTTCATTCAGCAACTGCCGCGAATCGCCAGGATGACGGAGCCGCCGGAAGCGGTGCGCATGCTGCCGGGCGCACTGGCGAGCCTGGGCGTGAGGCTGGTGCTGGTAGCTCATCTTGAGAAGACGCGGCTTGACGGCGCCGCACTGTGGCTGAACGAGAAGTCGCCTGTCGTCGCGCTGTCGCTGCGGTTCGACCGCATCGACTATTTCTACCATACGCTCCTGCACGAACTGGTTCACGTGAAGAACCGGGACGCGGCCATCGACTCGAATCTGGTGCCGGACGCCATGGGCGTGGGCGGAGATGATTCGACAAACCATCGTGAGTCGCGGACCAACGCGGAAGCGGCCAGCCTGCTTGTCCCACAAGACAAGCTGAAGGTGTTTGTGGCGCAGACGTCTCCGTACTACTCGCGGCAAAAGGTCGTTCGGTTTGCCCAGGCGATCGGCGTGCATCCGGGTATCGTGGTCGGGCAGCTTCATCATCGCCACATCACCCGGGGCGATGGGATTCCGCCGAAAAACCTGCGCGATCTACTCGTACCCGTTCGCAGCCTGATCGTCGGGCAGACGATGACAGATGGTTGGGGACACTGCCCCGGCGTGCGCTGAGTTCAGCCTTCAATTCTTCGAAGCGAGATCGAAGCGCGGCTGCGCTTTGGCGGTGTGGCCGCGCGCTCATTGCGAGCGGTGTGGGTGTGGGCTATCGTCGCGGCATGGTGCGCGTGGGGGTGCTGATCACGTCGAGTGCGGAGACGGGGGGCGCGTATCAGTATGCGCTGGAGCTGCTGGGAGCGCTGGCGGCGCAGCGCGGGCGGCTGGATGTATGCGTGCTGGATTACAAGCTGAGCGCGACGGCGCGGGCGCTGTGCGCGGCGCGGGAGGTGCGGATCGCGGCGGTGGGCGGCGCGCTGCGGCCGAACGGGCTGCTGCGGCGGGCGTGGCGCGGGATGCGGCGGCTGGCGCCCGGGCTGGCGACGCGGGGGCGGGCGA
>CAZNDQ010000582.1:0-2885 GCA_964571825.1 uncultured Planctomycetales bacterium
GGCGGGCCCGGAGAAGTACGAGATCGATCCGCAGGATGCACAGCAGATGCGAACGCTGGTGCAGGACGTGCTCAAGGCGCACGCGGACTGCCTGGGCGTGCTGCACCTGTGGAACCTCGACCTGCCGGGGTTCGACGAGGCGAAGGCGGAGGAGCTGGAGACGACGCTGGTGCGGGGGAACCTGAGCGTGGTGCATCTGGCGCAGGTGCTGAGCGACATCGAGGCGGAGCGAGTTCCGCGGCTGTGGCTGGTGACGCGGAACGCGCAGCCCGTGGGTCGGGCGCTGCAGGCGTCGTCGGCGCTGCAGGCGAGCGCGTGGGGGCTCGGTCGCGTGCTGGTGAACGAGGTGCCGAAGCTGCGGGCGAAGGTGGTCGATCTGGGTCCGGAGCGGTCGGACGTCGAGCTGGACTCGCTGGTGGAGGAACTGCTGCTGGGTGACGCGGAGGATGAGGTGGCGCTGCGCGGGGAGGCGCGGTTCGTACACCGGTTCTCGCGGTGCGACCTGGAGCGGGAGGCGGCGGCGCGGCAGCGCGACGAGCAGAAGACGTCGTATCGGATGGAGATCGGCAGCGCGGGCGTGCTGGACAAGCTGACGCTGCGCGAGTGTCCGCGGCCGAAGCCGGAGGCGGGGCAGATCGAAGTGCGCGTGCGGGCGGCGGGGGTGAACTTCGCCGACGTGATGAAGGCGCTGGGGATTTATCCGGGTCTGCCGGACGGGCCGGTGCCCCTGGGGATCGAGTGCTCGGGCGAGGTGACGGCGGTCGGGGATGGGGTGACGGAGTTCAAGGCGGGCGATGCGGTGATTGCGATCGCGCCGTTTGCGTTTGCGGGGCACGTGCGGACGACGACAGCGCTGGCGGCGCGAAAGCCGGAGCACCTGACGTGGGAAGAGGCGGCGACGATTCCGATCGCGTTCCTGACGGCGGCGTACGCGCTGGAGACGCTGGGACGGATGCAGCGCGGGGAGAAGGTGCTGATCCACAGCGCAACGGGCGGCGTGGGTCTGGCGGCGATCCAGCTCGCGCAGCGGGCCGGGGTGGAGGTATTCGCGACGGCGGGGACGCCGGAAAAGCGGAAGTTTTTGCAGGCGCTGGGCGTGCAGCACGTGATGGACTCGCGGTCGGTGGACTTCGCGGACGAGGTGATGCGGCTGACGGAGGGTCGCGGGGTCGACCTGGTGCTGAATTCGCTGGCGGGCGAGGCGATCCGCAAGGGGCTGTCGGTGCTGAACGACTTCGGGCGGTTCCTGGAGATCGGCAAGCGCGACATCTACGGGGACCATCGGCTGGGGATGCGTCCGTTCAAGCGGAACCTGTCGTTCATGGCGATCGACCTGGACCGGGTAATGCGCGAGCGGCCGGGGATGGCAGCGGAAGTGTTCCAGGGCGTGATGAAGCGGGTGCAGGCGGGCGAGCTGCGGGCGCTGCCGCACCGGGTGTTCCCGATCTCGACGGCGGCGAATGCATTCCGGTACATGGCGCAGGCGAAGCACCTGGGCAAGGTGATTTTGTCGATGCAGCACACGGATGCGCGGATCGCGGCGCCGGCGGATGCGCGAACGGATTTCCGCAGCGACGCGACGTATCTGGTCGTCGGCGGGCTGGGGGGCTTCGGTCTGACGGTGGCGAAGTGGATGGTGGAGCGGGGCGCGCGGCACCTGGTGCTGACGGGCCGGAGCGGGGCGGCGAGCGAGGAGGCGCAGGCAGCGGTGGATGCGCTGCGGGCGGCGGGGGCGGAGATCAACGTCGTGCAGGCGGACGTGACGGATGCGCAGCAGCTTGCGGGGGTGTTTGCGGCGATCGACCGGGACATGCCGCCGCTGCGGGGCGTGATGCACGCGGCGATGGTGCTGAAGGACTGCCTGCTGATCAACCTGACGCACGAGCGGATGCGCGAGGTGTGGGCGCCGAAGGTGATCGGGGCGTGGAACCTGCACCGGCTGACGCAGGAGCGGGAGCTGGACTTCTTCGTGCTGTTTTCGTCGCTGGCGTCGGTGTTCGGGATCGGCGGGCAGTGCAACTATGCGTCGGCGAACGCGTGTCTGGACTCGCTGGCGGTGTATCGGCGGGCGCAGGGGCTGCCGGCGGTGGCGATCAGTTGGGGGTATCTGAGCGACGTGGGGTGGGTGGCGCGGCACAACGAGATCGGGGAGCGGTTGATCGCGCAGGGCGTGCTGAGCTTCACGCCGCGGCAGGCGCTGGCGCTGATGGACCGGTTCCTGCGGGGCGCGCCGCCGCACGTGGGCGTGATGCGGATGGACTGGCGTCGGTGGGGCGACGCGGCGATCGGGGGGAACGTCTCGCCGCGGTTTGCGGAGCTGGTGCGCGAGGGTCTGGACGGGGCGGAGGAAGGTGCGCGCAAGAGCGGCTCGGCGGCGCGGGCGGCGCTGCTGGCGGCCGACCCGTCGGAGCGGCAGGCGCTGATGGAGACGCTGCTGCGGGAGCAGGTGGCGCGGGTGCTGGGGGCGTCGCCGTCGAAGCTGGACGTGGAGAAGCCGCTGACGTCGCTGGGTCTGGATTCGCTGATGGGGATCGAGCTGCGGAACTGGATCGAGGGGGAATTGCGGCTGACGCTGTCGATGGTGGACCTGATGCGCGGTCCGAGCGTGATCGGTCTGGCGGAGATACTGACGGCGCAACTCGCGCGGTCGGCGGGGGAAGCGCCGGCGGCGGCGGTGCCGGCGGTTTCGGCGGCGGGCGCGGCGGCGGACAAGGAGGCGGAAGAGGCGAACGAACTGCTGGCGCGCGTGGACGATCTTTCGGACGAAGAAGTCGATTCGATGCTCGAGGAACTCACCGGCGGCGGTAACCCGGTGCGCGAATGACCACGCTCGTCAACCGCGGCTCCGACGAGCCCTCGCCGGAGCAGAAGCGGGCACAGCTCAA
>CAZNDQ010000583.1:0-2878 GCA_964571825.1 uncultured Planctomycetales bacterium
GTGACCAACAATCACGTCATCGAAAGCGGCCTGGGCGCGGTCGAGGTGACGCTGCTCGAAGTAGCGCGGGAAGTGATTGAGCTGACCGGCAGCCGCAGCCAGATCGAGTACCGGCCGTTGCCGAAAGATGACCCGACGCGCCGCTGCCCCGACATTTCGCGGGCGCGGCAGGTGCTTGGCTGGGAGCCGCGCACCGATCGACGCACGGGGCTGATGCGGACGATCGAATACTTCCGCGCCCTCCGCGCCGGAAAGTAAAACATATTAATCAGTTTTATCGCTCACGCCCATGCGCCGGCGTTCCATCCTGCAAATGTAGAATATGCAGCGCCTGATTTCCGGCGCCGCCCGCCGGCGCCGTCGTGAACCCGGCGCCGAGGTCGTCCTCGCGCCGCAGCCGCAGATGCTTTCGCGGCAACGGCGTGCACGGCAGCGGCGCGTCGAAGCACTGATCGCCGCTCGTCGGCACGTAGAGCGTCAGGCCGGAATCCGTCGCCCACGTCGTCACCTGCGGCGGCGGCAGCGGCGAGAGGCGGAGCCAGTCCGGCCGCGGCAGGATCGGCCCCGAGCCCGCCAGCGCCAGCCCAACCAGTCCGCCGGTAATCACGAATGAAAGGAGCGCGCGCGTGGGCTGAGCGCCGCCGGCCACACGCTCGACGAAGAGCGCGGTGACGACGACCGCCGCGACCCAGAAACCGGCGCCGGCAAACCGCACGTCCGGCGCGCTGACGAACCAGTAGACCAGGTGCAGCACCGCTGCCGCGACGACCAGCCAGGCTGCGCGCGTACCCCGCGCTGATGCTCTCCGCCACCGTCCCGCCAACCACCACAACGCCCCCGCGCCGAGAGCGCCGGTGAGCGGAACGTACATATCGTAGAGGAGCGTCTTTTCGGTCATGCGTTTGAGCCAGGGGCCCAGCCAGGACCAATCTGCCAGAACTTTTTCCGGCGCGACGAAGGGCGTGCGGGCCCAACTGCGGATCCAGCCGACGTACTCGTGCGCAACGGACAACTCGACGCGCCAATCGACGGCGAAGGAAATGAAGGAGGCGGGGAAGCCGACGTAGCCCGTCATGACGACCTCGCGCATAACCCACGGCGCGACAATGAACAGGGAAAGGAGCAGGAAAGCGAGGAGCAGACGTGGCCGGGAAGCGCGCGTGGAATGGCGAAGTACGGCATAAGTGCCAAGGAGAAGGTAACTGGCGCCGAGTACGGCGAAGCTGAGCTTGATGGCGATGCCGATCAGCGATACCGCACAGAGCGTGAGGAAACTCAATCTTCGCTCACCATCTGAGAGCGCGTTGCAGAGCAGATCGAGCAGCGTGCAACCAGCGACGGCACCGAGCAGGAAAACGGGCAGGTCGGGCGAGGGGCTGCAGATTTGGTTGCGCATCGCTTCATTGACGGCAGGCCCGAGGAGCAGGATGCGGCAGATGTCGGGCAGCGCGGGGCCGGCCTGACGACGCAGGAGGCGGGCGGCGCTGCAAAGCGACTGGACCAGAAAGGCCGACAGGAGCAGGCCGTTGGGCAGGTGATGCGCCACGTTCGTCCACGGGCCGAAGTTGAGCAGCGCGGGATAGAGGAAGTAGGTGTTGGAGAAGCCCAGCCGGACGTGCAGGTTCCCGATACCCGGGACGAGCGGGAAGTGGTTGATCCAGCGGATGTTGGTGAGGTGGTAGAGGCCGGAGTCGTAGACGAGGGTGGCGCCGCAGGCGCGGGCGGCGACCCAAAGAACGAGCAGGATGGCGAGTACGGCAAGGGCAATTCTCTGCGCGGTGAGGGGGATGAGGACGGCTCGTAGCTGCCGCGGACCCAAGAGGATACCAAAGAGGCCGATTGCGAGAACGAGAGCGGCTGTGAGTGCGGTGACGGGCAGGAACAGGTGGTAGAGCTGCAGCCCGGCCAGAGCCAGGGACCACCCGAGCCAGAATGCCGTAAACACATTGGAGGACGAGAGTTGGGCGACGCCACATGGGCGAACGGTGAGGAGTCCGACGCCGATCAAGGCGGGGGCGAATAACAGCCAGGATGAGAGTACGAGCAGCAACTTGTTCGTCCGCGGGGTGTTGGTCGATTGTGGCGAAACGCGAGGCCGCGCCGGCCGGACGGGATTGTAAGGCCGAGCGGCATTGATCGTAAGTCCGACAATTCCTCGCCTGCAGACTTCGCGCAAGTTCTGATTCTCCGTTGCGGGCGATTCGTTGGTCTCGATGCTGTTGTGGGCGGATTGCGCGGAAGCTCACCGGAGTACGCGAGTCCGATGAGGCACCTGCGGATCGGCTGCAGCTTGTTACCGAACTGACGGAAGCCTTGAGCAGTTGGGTTCACAGACCATACACAATCCGCGCTATTCCCTAACACCTGCTCGATTTGGGTATCCGGCGGACGATCTCGTGCATCGAAGGGTCCGCAGGGTCAACTCCTGTACCGGAGGACGGGTATGGGCAGTCGAATCGACGGGTTGCAGTGTGCGCGCAGGGCAGGGGCTCGGATTTCGGGCGGCCGGGCGGCGGCGCTGGTGTGTCTGGTCGGAGTGAGCTGCGTCGCCGGGGCCGGGTGCGTAGCGACATCACCGGTGCCGGACCTGCACGGGCTCTATGACCGGGCGGCACAGGAGCACGATGCGCTGCGGAACCCGGTGATCGTCATCCCGGGAATCCTCGGCTCGCGGCTGCGCGACGAGGAGACGGGCACGCTGGTGTGGGGGGCGTTTGCGCGGTCGGCGGCGAATCCATCGACGTCGGCGGGGGCGCGACTGGCGGCACTGCCGATGCAGCGCGGAACAGCGCTGCGTGAGCTGCGCGACGGGGTGCGGCCGGACGGGGCGCTGGACCGGCTGCACGTCGACTTGTTCGGGCTGCCGATCGAGCTGAAT
>CAZNDQ010000584.1:0-2872 GCA_964571825.1 uncultured Planctomycetales bacterium
AGCTTGCCTACACCGCTGGGCCGGAGGACCCCGTCCTCGCCGGACGGACGCTCGGCTTCGGCTACGACGTGGCCAACAGCAGCGGTCTCGGTGACGGCTCGTGGTGGTTCCACACACTCATCATCAGCACCACGAATTGGGACAAGCAGACCTACACCTTCAACCTGACCACCACGGCCGGCAATGTCTTGCGCAGCGAGGTCGATCTAACCCAGCCGCAGGGCGGCGGCTTTCGCCAGGCCGTCACCGGCAACGACCTCATCGGCAGCTCGTTTGGTTTCACCCTCGTCCCCGAGCCCGCATTCACCTTTGTCCTCCTCGGCGCGCTGACCCTCATCCGCCGCCGTTGAGTGGCGGGTCGGAGCCGAAGTCGTCCCGTTTGGGAAAGGAGAGAAACATGTCCGCACGCATCACCACGATCCTCACGTCCGCTCTGGTTGTGCTCCTGATGACCGATGGGGTCCGCGCCATGCACATCCCCGGGCACTATTACGGCCCGGCGCTGCTTGTCGATGTCCGCGGCTGGTGGCAGTCGAGCCCCGGCGGTGGCGTCGCCACGCGCGTCTACAGTGACGAAGGGATCGTCATCGACAAGGGCGTCAATCCGTTCCTCCGCTATGACATCGCGGTGGACGTTACCGACGACACGGCCGGCCTCTTTGGCGTCTTTTTTGATGTCGAGATTCCCCAAGCCGCCGCCGCGGGCTATTTCCTCGATCCCACTAACCTGGCCGACGCTGGATACAACAACTTTGGCGGTCCACCGACGTTGCGGAGCGTCGCCGCGCCCGCTTTCGACGTGCCCCAGCCCAGCTCCGGCACGCCCAACTACGGCGGGGGATGGGGTTTCGGAATCCAGGGACACTACAGTTTGGGTCTCACGGCGCAGCCTGGAACAATTGATAACATTGGAGTCATGATGCCGGGGAGCTGGTCGGGCGACAATGCACCCGGCATTCAGGGACTGCAATCCTATTCGCTGCTGGGGATCGGCGTCGGAGAGCATGTGGGAAATGAGAACGACCCTATCCTGGCCGGAACAACACTGGGATTCGGATACGACATGGCCAATGTCGCCGGTACCGGCGACGGGAGCTGGATCGTCATGTCCGGCCTCATCGACACAACCTCTTGGGCGCCAGGTGAATACGACGTCCATGTCATTCCGAACGACGCCAGTTCGTACTTGCAGCCCCCTTATCCGGGAATAATCGACTATGACCTGCCGCATCAGCCAGTTCGTACCGGCTCATTTGGAAGTGTCTGGTACCCCCCTACGAACCTGTTCACCTCGCCGTTCAGCTTCACCATCATTCCCGAACCCGCAGCTCTCGCGATGATGGTGCTCGGCGCGCTCGGCCTCATCCGCCGACGGGCATCCTGAGCCCACAGGCTCCCGGCGCGCTGCCGCACCACCCGACCCCCGCACGGCCACCGCCGCCGGACCGAACTCGCGGGGCATCGCTTGGTGTTGGCGCTTTTTTCACAAAAATGCAACGAATTTGCTTGAACCCCGCCGCCGTTCCGGGTACGATGCGCACAAGGTCGGAGCCTTGGGCCCGTTCGGGCAAATCGGCGTCTCACAGCACCCGCGCCCCGATCCCCGCTCATCCGCACAACATCGGGCCAACGTCCTCACAACTTGTTGCGCCGTCCGCCAGCGCCGCAACGCATGCCAAAAGGAGCGGATCATGCATGCCCATCTCGCACGCGCACTGGTACTGACCGTCCTGCTGGCCGCGATCGCCGCCGTGCCGGCTCGCGCCGCCACCATCGGCGTCGTCGGCAACGTCTCCTGGCAGCCCTCCCCCGGCGGTGGCCACGCCACGCGAATGAACGGCGCCAACCTCGTCGTCGACAACACCCTCAACCCCATCGTCCGCATCGATGCGCCATGACCTCGTCTCAGGGTGACCACCAGGGCGTCCATGACGTTTACTATGACCTCTACAGTCCCCAAGCGGAGGCAAATAACTACGTCTTCAATCATGTCAACCCCGAAGGCCGCGCTGGCATGTACCGCGCCGACTCCGGCTTCAACAACATCGGCGTCCCCGCCGTTCAGGATGTTTCCGCGCCCGCCTATTCCAGCCCCGCGCCCTGCTTCGAGTTCACTCCCAATTATCAGGGTGGGTGGGGCTTGAATTCGGGCCTGCCGCATTGGGGTCAGACGTATCTCCCCGGTCGCGTCGGCACTGCCGGTGATTCACAATCGGACCCCTGGTCCGGCGATCTCGACTCATTTACACCTGGCATTCAGTCTTTCGGCCGCATCGGCATCGGCATCGGTGCCAACGTCGCCCCGGCCGACGACCCCAATCTCGGCGGCCAGACGCTCGGCTTCGGCGCCGACGTGGCCAACGGCGTCGGCGGCGGCGGCGGGGAGTGGTGGTTCCAATCCCTCCTTCTCGACACGACGGGCTGGGACCGGCAGACTTACACGTTCGATTTCACTCCCTTGGTCGGCAGCGTCTTGCGCAGTGGCGTCGATCTGAGCTTGCCGTACGAATTCGCGCACAGTATCCGCCAAATCATCACCCACGAAAACCTCTTCGGCGGCTCGATCCAGTTCACCCTCGTCCCCGAGCCCGCCTCGCTCGCGGCGTTT
The DNA here is from genome assembly GCA_964571825.1 of uncultured Planctomycetales bacterium. Classification (GTDB taxonomy): domain Bacteria; phylum Planctomycetota; class Phycisphaerae; order UBA1845; genus CAZNDQ01. Next base: position 2,609 of record CAZNDQ010000584.1, read on the forward strand.
GTGGTCGGCGGACTGGGGTTGCTCTGGCGTCGTTCCCGCTAAGTCGTTTTCCGGCCCCGATGCCGCTCCGCGCGCCGTTGGCGCGAGTAGACCGAGAATGTTCGAATCTCATTGAGCGTAGTGGCTTGTTGCAATCGTGCGGGAGGGCCTCGAACGGTGTCGGTGAATACGAGAACGAGTCCTCTCGTTCAAGAGAACCCATTCAAACCTCCCCGACTTGGACTCGAACCAAGAACCTAGCGGTTAACAGCCGCTCGCTCTACC
>CAZNDQ010000585.1:0-2870 GCA_964571825.1 uncultured Planctomycetales bacterium
GAAGCCGAAGCCATCTACCGCGAGTCGCTCGCCGCCTTTGCCCGCGCGCAGGGCGAAGAAGACCCCGACACGCTCACCGCCCGCCACAATCTCGCCGGACTGCTCGCTGCGCTCGGCCGCTATGATGAGGCGTTCGCCGAGTACCGGTTGCTGATCGACCAGCGCCGCCGCGTTCTCGGCCCCACCCACATGTTCCTTGCCTCGTCCATCGAGGGTTATGCCCGCGCCCTCATGTCCGCCGGCCGGCCCGCCGAGGCGGAGCCCCTCTGCCGCGAGATCATCCCCATCGCCCTCGCCAATTTCCCCCCCAACCACCGCTACCACGCCGCCTATCGCGGCGACCTCGGTCAATGTCTCCTCCTCCTTGGCCGCCACGCCGAAGCCGAAGTCGAACTCCTCGCCGCCTACGAAGCGCTCACGACCGCCGTCAATGCCTCCCCCACTCCCGCGAAATCACTTGTCACCGAGCGCCGCCGCGCCATCCGCCACCTCGCCGACCTCTACGACGCCACCAACCGCCCCGCCGACGCCGCCCGCCTCCGCGCGGAACTCGATGCCCCTGCGCCCGCACCAGCGTCCGCGCCGTCAACTGCATCCGCACCCGCGGAATAGACCCTCACCGCACCCGCGCGACATCCGCGCGGTGCCCCTCAACTGCCGACATCATCTGTGTTTCGAACGCCGCCCGTCGGTCATGGAGCCCGTGCATTGCGGCGAGCGACGCCGCGCTCCGTAGCGAAATGTGTCAGAGCGAATACCCCGCGAACGTCGACCGTCGCCGCGTACGCCGGTTGCCGCGCGGCTCGAATGTTACCTACGCCGCCGTCACCCGCAGCACTTCTTCCGGCGTCGTCACCCCCGCCCGCACCTTTGCCCACCCGTCCTGGCGCATGACGCGATGCCCGTTGCGGATGCACTCCTTGAGGATCTGCCCGGCCGACATCCGCTGCAACACCATTTCCCGCAGGTCGTTGTTGAGCCGGATCAGCTCGAAAATCCCCACCCGGCCGGCGTACCCGCTGTGCCGGCATTCCCGGCAGCCGACCCCGCGATAGAGCGGCGCTCCCGGCTCCAGCTCCACCTCGTCCGGCACCGTTCCCGCGTCGGGCTGATACGCCTGCTTGCAGTGCTTGCAGATCACGCGCACGAGCCGCTGCGCCAGAATGCCTTCCAGCGAACTCGACACGAGGAACGGCTCGATGCCCATGTCGAGCAGTCGCGTCGTCGCCCCGGCCGCATCGTTCGTGTGCAGCGTGCTGAACACCAGGTGACCGGTCAGTGACGCATTGATCGCCACCTCGGCCGTCTCGCGGTCTCGAATCTCGCCGACCAGCACCACGTCCGGATCGTGCCGCAGAAACGCCCGCAGCGCCATGGCAAAGTTCAGCCCGATCTTCTGATTCACCTGCACCTGGTTGATGCCCTCGAGGTAATACTCGACCGGGTCCTCGACCGTCAGGATCTTGATCTTGTCGGAAACAATCGTGTGCAGCGCCGCATAAAGCGTCGTCGTCTTGCCGGAGCCGGTCGGCCCGGTGACGAGGATGATCCCGTGCGGCCGCGTAATCAGCGTCTCGAACCGCTCCCGCACGTCGGGGTTCATCCCCAGCGTTTCCAGCGTCAGCCGCAGCGACGACCGATCGAGAATACGCATCACGACGCCTTCGCCCATCGATGTCGGCACAATGCTGACGCGGAGGTCGATCTCGCGCGTCTGCACCTTGATCTTGAAGCTGCCGTCCTGCGGCAGCCGCTTCTCCGCGATGTTCAGGTTTGACAGGATCTTGATGCGGCTGATGATCGCCGCCTGAAAGCGCTGAATCTGCGGGTTGACGTTGGCGCTTTCCAGCACGCCGTCAATCCGGTAGCGCACCTTCAGCTCGTTCTCATACGGCTCGATGTGAATGTCGCTCGCCCGCTCGCGCACCGCTTCCAGCAGAATCTCGTTCACCAGCCGGACGACCGTGGCCTCTTGCGCCATCTCGATCAGGTCGCCGGTCTCGTCGACGGAGTCGCTCACCAGTTCGACGCCGTCCTCGCCGATCATCTCCTCGACCGTCTGCCCGCCGACACCGAAGTACTTCTTCACCACCCGCTGGATGTCGGAACTCGTGGCCAGCACCGTCTCGACGTTGCACCGCGTCAGCATGCGCAGCTCATCGGCCGCATAAATGTCATACGGGTCCGACGTGGCCACGACGATCGTGTCGCCTTCCTTGCGAATCGGAATCAGCCCGCGGTTGTGGATCATCCGCGCCGGAAACTCGCGCAGCAGCTTGGTGTCGATCTCCGCGTCCCCCAGATCGACGACCGGAATGGCGAGCTGCTCGCTGACCGCCTCCAGCACGTCCCGCTCCGAGACGAACCCCAGCCGCACGAGGATGCTGTCCAGCCGGTCCTCTGCCCCCCGCTTGGCGTCAATCGCCACCTGCAGGTGTTCTTCCGTAATCAGTCCGCGTTCGATCAGAATCTGCCCGAGACTCACCGCTTGTGACCCTCACCGGCCGCCCGCTTCGGCGGCTAAATGACGTTCTGGCAAGGCGTTACGTCAGTGCGCAGTGAAAGCGCACCGGCTGCCGCCGCCTCTTTTAACCCGTGCGGGCCGCACGGGTTGCACCCGGAGATTATCGACCGAATCGGCCCGAGCGGCCGCCCGGACGCCGCCCGCCCCCGCGCGGTCAGGGGGCGGCCGAGAGCTGGAGGTTTTCCAGCGCATAGACGCTGACGGCCTCCGTCGGCCGGCCGTTCTCCCGGAACACCAGCAGGTCCTTGTAGAGCACCACCTCGTCGATCCGCAGTGCCTTTTGCGGCTGCTTGCCCTGCACGTTGTAGACTACGTTGCGCGGCTGCCCCTTGTAGAGCCACGTCTC
>CAZNDQ010000586.1:0-2858 GCA_964571825.1 uncultured Planctomycetales bacterium
AGGCGATTCGTGAAGAAAAGACAGCCGCATAGTGAACGGCGTTGCGTGCCACCCGACCCTGTCCTTGGACAGCATTCACGAACCCGTGCCTGCAGGAGTGCCGTCCACAGGCAATACCACGTCGTCATGCCCTGCGTACCATCTCGCGCTGGACCAGGGCCAGTTCAGCGGATCATCAGCGAGGCGCCGCCTCACTGGATTCATGTGAATGTACTCAATCATAGACCATGCCGTCTCGGCAGACGTCACGTTACGATCATAGCCACCACCAGGCTGCCAGAAATGTACTTTGCCCGTACGCTCGTTGGTCAGGGGCTTCAGCCACCCCGGATTGACTCTCCTCAAGTAGTTGATGGCGCGCCGCATGACGGGTTGCTTGATCGACTGCAGGATCAATCGAACGCGATAATCGGTTCGTCGAGGCCGCAGCAGGACGTGTACGTGCTCGGGCATGATGACGTAGGCCCACAGTTCGAACTCGTACTTTCGTCGCGCGGCGTCGAGGGCTACAACAAACCAATGGCGCGTCCGGTCGCGGCTCAGGAGAGGCATTCTCTGGTAGCATGAGAACGTCAATTCATGAGCGCAGCGGGGATCTTCCAAACTACGACGGAGTTTGCGTACCATTCCATTGGGAAGACGCATTGGGACAGGGTAGAATGGATGAGCGTTGATGTCGAGCGACAGCCTGACGTGGCTGACGCCACTGCGCCAACGACGCCACGGCCTCGAAGACGAGACCGTGCCACCCGCCGCACTCGCCTTGGCGCACGGACCTCCCTGTCTTCGAGGGGCGTACACCCGAGCACAGACGAACCTGATTATTGCATCCCGCGAGCTGTGCTGCCCCCCAGCGTGCGTCGCAGCACCACGTACCCGATCACCGCGGCCACCAGCGACGCCACCAGCACGCTCATCCGCACGGCCGCGCCGTAGGAGGCGTCCTGGCCTTCGAAGGCGAGCATGCCGACGAACAGGCTCATCGTAAAACCGATGCCGCAGAGCATGCCCGTGCCGAGGATCATCCGCCACGACACGCCCTCCGGAAGCTGCGCCAGCCCGAGCCGCGTGACGACGAATACGCCCAGGGCGATGCCGACGGGCTTGCCGATCAGCAATCCGAACACGATGCCGCGCGACACGCCGCCCAGAACCACGTCGGCCGTCACACCCGCCAGTGAAACGCCCGCGTTGCCGAACGCAAACAGCGGCAAAATCATGAACGCGACCCACGGATGCAGCACGTGTTCCAGATGAAGCAGCGGCGACTCCTCGTCGCCTTTCGACCCGCGATGCGGAATCAGCAGGCCCACCACCACGCCCGCCAGCGTGGCATGGACCCCGGACTTTAGCACACACACCCACAGCATCGCGCCTACCAGAAAGTACGGCGCGTATCGCCGCACACCCAGGACGTTCAACAACAGCAGACCGACGAGCGACGCCCCCGCCAGGCCCAGCGCCAGCACGCTCAGGTCGCCGGTGTAGAACAGCGCGATGATGACGATGGCCGCCAGATCGTCCACCACCGCCACCGCGGTCAGAAACACCTTGAGCGGCAGCGGCACGCGCGACCCCAGCAGCGTCAGCACGGCCAGGGAGAAGGCGATGTCGGTGGCCGTGGGGATGGCCCAGCCGCGCATGGCGACGGCGTCGCCGCGGTTGAGCAGGGCGTAGATGACCGCAGGGATCGCCAGCCCCCCGGCCGCGGCGAACACCGGCAGCGCCAGCCGCGACGGGCTGGAAAGCTCGCCTTCCAGCGCCTCCCGCTTGATCTCCAGCGCGACCAGCAGAAAAAACACCGCCATCAGGCCGTCGTTGATGAACAGCAGAACGGTCTTCTTCAGATGCAGTCCGCCGACACGCACCTCCATCGGCGCCCCCAGCAGCCGCTCATAGGCTTCATTCAGCCCGGGCACGTTGGCACAGATCAGCCCGCAGAGCGCGGCGCACACCAGCGTAATGCCGCCGGCGGATTCAAGTTGAAGGAAGCGTCGAATCGCATTGGATGGAAGCATGGCTCGCACCGGTTGGAGCTGTCCCGCTCAGCACACCGGCGGCAGACGAGCAGACCCCAGGATCGGAGGTACTGTAGCGGAGGTCGCGGCGGACGTCACCTATCGAGGGGGCGGCGTGCGTGATAACGTCGGCGGGTGGCGCTGGGTGCCACTTCAGTGTGGCATGGTCTCGTCTGCGAGGCCGTGGTGACCGCTGGACGTGTCGCAGCATTCGGGAGGCTGCTCGCGGCAGACGACGATCGCCGCGCATCTGCACCGGCGCTCCTCCTCGAATCATCCTGACACCCTTCCCCGCGCCGCCGCAGGGCTTCAGCCCTCATCGTCAGACACAAATCGGTGTCAGGTGTCTGCTGTCGGCGGTCACGTCCGCGGCCGTGCAGGATATGCGGATCGCCGTCCCAGTCGGCTTCGCGCCCAACCGCGTGGTCGGCTTCGCGTCCAGCCGGGTGGTCGGCTTCGCGTCCAGCCGGGTGGTCGGCTTCGCGTCCAGCCGGGTGGTCGGCTTCAGCCGACCGGTTTTTGCCACCAGCTTTAGCTGGGGGGGGGCGGCCCCTCGCCTGTTCTAGCAGCCGGCTTCAGCCGGGCTTGCGTCGCGTGTCAGCGTCTGAGGTCGCACAGTGATGCGGACCAAGCCGGAATCCCGTCCTGCGAAAGTGCTCAGTTGTGCGGCGGCGCTCTGCCAGGTGGGTCGCCCGCGGGTGACCGTGAGCCTTATCACATCCGGGGCAGGAACAAGCCCGGCTGAAGCCGGCTGGAGCTCGGTGTAAAGGGCACCCCCCCCCCCCCCCCCGGCGTAAAGCCGGGGGCAAAATCCGCGCGGTTGAGACCGGGCACCCCGGG
>CAZNDQ010000587.1:0-2856 GCA_964571825.1 uncultured Planctomycetales bacterium
CGGCGAACCGGACATGAACAATATCTGCGCATCCGGGAAATTCACGATCGGATAATCGACGAAGCGGTCAAGGGGGCGGGGGGCCGGGTCGAGAACGACACCGGGGATGGATATCTCATCATCTTCGATACTCCATGTGATGCCGTGCGGGCGTCGCTGCGCATTCAAGCGGACGTGGCGGCCGCGCACTGGGACCGGGAGTGCGTGGGCGTAAGAATCGGCGTTCACTGCGGTGTGCTCGACGTGCAACCGTCCCCGGGAGGGGCGGTGCGCCTGGTGGGACTGTCGATTGACGTGTGTGCGCGCGTAGTGGGACTGGCGAGGGGCGGGCAGATTCTGCTTACTCAAAAGGCCTATGACGATGCGAAGGTCTTTCTCGACGAAGCGATCCCAGACGGGATTGATCATGGAGCTGCAGGAAGCGCAAGGGTCATTCGTTGGATGTGCCACGGGCAATTCCGCCTGAGGGGCGTTGACAGCGAGGTGGAAATCTGGGAGGTGGGGTACGAAGATCTTGCGCCAATGAAGGCGCCAGAGGTTGCTTCAATAATGTCCTCCCGCGTTCCGCAGCGCAGGTCATCTGGGCGCCTGATACATGCCATAGGTCTACTTGGCGTTGGGCTTGTTGCAGTCGGTGCGTCGGCGGCTTTTTTCGATTTGAGGCCGGTATTCGGCCCTCATCGTGAGATGGCTTTGGAAGCCTACCAGTACCGAACCCAAGCCAAGAATGATGGCGAATCCGGCAGCAACGGTTTCGAATTCGCACGGGAGTTGGCGAAGCAACTGGTTGACGTTTCGCGACAGCAAGGTCGACTTGAGGAGCGCATCGTACAACTCGAGTCTGAGAAGGCGGCTTTGCAGGAGCAGGTGGCGGCGGGCGTGGCGCGGGTGGAGAAGCGCGCGGATGAGGGTGACGTACAGGCGAAGGCTGCCATTTCGGAGGCACGAAAGTCGGGCGACGCGACGAAGCTGAAGGAAGCGCTGCTCGCGGAGGCCGCGCGGCAGAGGAAGGCGATTCAAGAGCTTGGCAGCCAATTCGTCGACCTGCAACGCGAGATTGCGGCAATGAGTTACCTGACAGGAGACCTCAAGCAGGCCGAGCAGAGCCTGCACGCGATCCTGCGCCTTATGCCAGACGATCCAGGGGCGAACAACCTACTGGGCCATGTATTCTTTCTTCGCGGAGAACTGGCGCACGCAGAGTCACATCATCTTCGAGTGCTCGATTCAGCGCTGGACGAGCGCTGGCGAGCAATAACGCTGAGTCACCTAGGGCGGATTCACCGGACGCGTGGGGAGTTGGACAGGGCGGAGGAGTTCTATCGCGAGTCTTTGGTGATTGCGGGGGCGTTCGGCTGGGAGGAGGCGATGGGTACCGCCTTGAGTGAAATCGGGCTTTGCTATCAGGTGCGCGGAAAGCTGGGTCAGGCGGAGGAACTTCATCGCAAGTCACTGGAAATCGCAGAAAAGCTCAGGCTGCTGGAGGGGATGGCCTGTGACTACGGCAACCTGGGGCAGATCTACCACACACGCGGGGAATTTGGAAAGGCTGAGGAGTATTACCGGAGATCTTTGGCGATCAACATTACGCTCGGATGGGCAGAGGGGACGGCGATTCAGTATGGCAATCTCGCGATGATCCACGAAACCCGCGGGGCGTTAATCGAGGCAGAGGAATGCTACCTAATGGCACTGGAAATCAACGAGCAGTTCGGGTTCCAGGAAGGGATGGCCAGAGATTTTGGGAATCTGGGAGTGATTTATCGGATGCGCGGAAACTTGGACAAGGCAGAATTGTACGCACACACGGCGCTAGAGATCAATGAGAAACTCGGGCGTTCGGCAGGTGCGGCAATTCAGTATGGAAATCTGGGTCTAATCTATGAGATGCGAGGTGAATTAGAGAGGGCGGAAGAGTATCTGTGCAAGGCGCTGATGATCGAGGAGAAACTTGGACAGCGTGAGGGACTCGCGGATGTATATATTAATCTGGGATTAGTATACGAGGCCCGGAAGAATTGTGAAACGGCCGAGGTATGTTTCCGAGAGGCGCTGTCGATTAGCGAGCGACTTCCATGGCCGGAAGGAGTGGCGAAGGCAAACTGGAACCTAGGGGTGATCGCAGCGCAGTGCGGCAAGATCGATGAGGCAATGCGGGTATTGATGAAGGCGCGGGATCTGTATCAGCAGATCGGGATGCCGCACCTGGTGGAGGCGGTGCAGGGGTGGATTGAGAGGTTGGAGGGACGGGCTGGGCCCGAGAGCAGGTGAGCAGGGGACGGACGGGGACCGCGACCAGTGACTCAAGTCACTGGCAACCAGCGCGCGCCCTGACGGGCGATGGCTGCGCCGCTTGCGGGGTCAAAAACGTGCGCTCAGTGTTTGCCGCGGAAGGCTGAGCGCGGGCCCATTCTCCTTGTGTGGGGGGAGATCGTCTGCCTCGGCCGGGACCCGGCCGGACGGCCGGGCCGCTCCCTCGGCTCTTTGTCATTTCCAGACCGTTCTCGACCTGGCGCGCGGGCGCTGCGCGCATCGCGGGTGAGCGCCACGGCGCACGAAAAAACGCGCGCGCGCGCCAAATACCTTCACTTGCTTAACCTTACAGTACCACGCATGCGCCGACTCGTGCTACCCGGCGCCGGCGCGACTCCCGGCGCGGCGGGAGACGATGGCAGATATTCGTCCCACGCTGTCGGGTGTGTGTGGCACCAGCGCGAAGAGAGACCGAAAGGCCCGTTCGCCCTCCGGGCGGGAAGAGAAAGAGGATAAGAGATGAATGAGGGGCTCGCTCCCAGGGGCTGGCGTCGCTGCGCGACGCGGCCTCTCTGTCGCTCGCATCGTGCTCGCTCCATCGAC
>CAZNDQ010000588.1:0-2841 GCA_964571825.1 uncultured Planctomycetales bacterium
CGGACCGACGACCCCCCGCGGCCTCACGGATCGGCTGACCCGCGCAGATGTCGCTTGGAGCACTCCGTTTTGGTTACGGAGCGGGAACTGGGTATAATCGGCGGCTGATCGGGTAGCGCCAGTTGGTTTTCCCAGTGACCCGTTGAAGGAGCGGCGAACATGTGTGCGTGTGGACATCGCCGTGGGTTGATGGAGGCTGCTTCTCTTTTGGTTGCATTCGCCGTTGGGTGCGCTTTGCCCGCGACCGCCCGCGCCGCCGACAGCGGGGCGTGGCAATTGGTCGACCCCTGGCTTCGGCCGCGGGGTGATCTGGCGATGGCTTACGACAGTCGGCGCGGTGTTACGGTGATGTTTGGCGGGTTCAACGGGCGCGGCGACGTGTACCTCGGCGACACCTGGGAGTACGACGGGCGGATGTGGACACGCAAGAGCACGGAAGGGCCGGCCCCCAGATCGCGGCACAAGATGGCGTACGACAGCCGCCGCGGCGTCGTGGTCTTGTTTGGAGGCATGGACGCCCAGAGACGATACAGTGACACATGGGAGTGGGACGGCGCCTCTTGGACGTTGCGGACGACGGAGGGCCCGAGTCCGCGCTGGTGGCCTGCGCTGGCTCATGATGAAGACCGAGGTGTTGTCGTTCTGCACGGCGGCTATGACGGCGGATACCAGAATGACACATGGGAGTGGGATGGGGTGACGTGGAGCCGGCGCGATCTCGATTCGCCCCCGCCGCTGACTACCCCGAGCATGGCCTACGACAGCGTGCGGCGCGTGATGGTGCTCTTCGGCCATAGCAGCCGTGACCAGACCTGGGAATACGATGGTAACGCGTGGGTCAAGCGGCATGAGGACACTGGGTTCACGGTTGCCGCGTCGCTGGCGTATGACTCATTCCGCGGCGTGACGGTGCGCTATGGCGACAGCATCGGCGGCGGTAACTCGACGCGGGTGTGGGATGGTCAGTCCTGGGTCGTCGCGTCTGAAGAGGGGGTTGGAAGGATCTACGCCCAGGGCATGGCCTACCACTCGCAGCGCGGCGTTACTGTCCTGTTCGGTGGTTTCCCCTCCGGAAGCACCGACGCCAGAGACACCACGTGGGAATGGGACGGGCAGGTGTGGACCCTGCGGTCGAGCGTACCCCTCGGCCGGGCGAATTCGGTGATTGTCTACGATGCGGCCCGCCAGCACACGGTGCTATTTGGCGGCTACCGTCCCGCGCTATCGGCGGATGCCGAATTCACCTTTACTTGGGATGGACGGAAATGGTCGCTCATGGCCACGACCGGACCGGGGGAACGACTGAGTCACGCGATGGTGTATGACGGGCTGCGGGATTTCGCTCTACTGTACAGCGGCGTGGAGACCTGGGCGTGGAACGGTGCGGAGTGGGCGTGGCTGACGGACATGGGCCCGTCGCAGCGCGGGGCGCACGCAATGGCCTACGACCGCAATCGTGACGTGGTTGTGCTGTTTGGTGGAACTGTACGACGAAAGGGCGGCAGGATTGGATATGACGGCGAGACTTGGGAATGGGACGGAATCAACTGGTCTCGACAAAGCACGCGCGGGCCGTCCAAGCGCTCCTTGCATGCCATGGTGTACGACAGTTCCCGGGAATCGACTGTGCTGTTCGGCGGCCTTACGGAGGGGGACGAGCCTAACGGCGAGACTTGGCAGTGGGACGGGCGGCGCTGGACGCTCGTAGCCGAATCCGGCCCAGCGCCACGCTACGGGCATGCCTTGACCTACGACGACGACCGACACCTGACGGTTCTGCACGGAGGTTACTCCCAAGATGGTGGGATCTCCGATATGTGGGAATGGGACGGCGTCGAATGGCGAGAGAGACACGTCAATGGTCCGTCGTTGCGCTTTGGGCATGATATGACTTATGACACCGACCGCGACCGCATCGTACTTTTCGGCGGTTGGGACGAGCACGGCGCGCGCCTCGGCGACACGTGGGAGTTCGATCCTTGTGTAGGGCTGTCGAAGTTGAAAGCCCGCTGCAAGGGCGATGACGGCAAACGGCACAAGGTCAAGGCCACCGTGCGCACGTCGCTGCCGGAAGGCTCGACCGTCCCGGTGGACAACACCGACATCGAAAATAACACCACCGACCGCCAGCGCATCACGGTAAACGACCGCGGCAAAGCCAAGGCCACCTGGCGCCGCCAGCGCGGCCAGCACACAATCACCGCCCCCGACTGCCCCCGCCTCCGCCAAGCCGTCACCTGCGGTCCATGAAGGGCGTCAGGCTGCCTCGGCCGTGCGAGGGTGTCAGGATGCCTCGTCGCACAACCGAAACGCCTTCTCCCCGACAAACCCGCTGCACATCCGCAACCACGTTCATCCCCGAAGCATCCTGACACCTTTCCCCCCAGCCGTCGCGAGCCGTGAAAGGTGTCAGGATGACTCGTCGCGCCGCGGAGCAGTCTTTCTCAGTGGAAACTGCCGCGCATCCGGAATGACGTTCATCCTCGAATCATCCTGACACCCTTCCCCCCAGCCGTTGCGGGTTAACGGGGATAGAGCCGGTTCAAGGCCGGTTCCCTCTCCGTTACCCACAAGTCGGTTGTCACGTGCCTGAATCACCGTGCGCGATTCGTAGCCGCTTCACCCTTCTGGGGCTTGCGCAGGCTGAAGCCTGCGGCTCGGCGCGTGGACGTCATCACATCCGCGGTAAGAGCAAGCCCGGCTGAAGCCGGCTGGACCCAGGTGTGGAAAAAGGCATCCCCCCCGGCTGAAGCCGGGGGCAAAACCCGGCCGGCTGAAGCCGGCCAGCGCGGTCTGACGCCACATAGCGCGAGCTGAAGCCGGCCAACACAGGCGGAAGCG